>JAKLJF010000218.1:0-5870 GCA_023151335.1 Thermoanaerobaculia bacterium
GTATATCTGGCGGGGCAACGCCATCATGGGCAGCATGAAAGGACACGAATACGCCCTCAAACACTACCTCGGCACCCACTCCAACGCCATCGCTACCGATTCGGAAGACAAAACCGAGGAAGTGAAATGGCACGAAGTGGCGCCCCTGGGCAAAATGGACCTGATCGTGGACCTCAACTTCCGCATGGATTCGTCGGCCCTCTATTCCGACATCGTGCTGCCCGCGGCCTCCTGGTATGAAAAAGCCGACCTCAACAGCACCGACCTGCACTCCTTCATTCACCCGCTCGGCCAGGCCATCGCGCCGGTATGGGAATCCAAAACCGACTGGGATATCTTCAAACATATCGCCAAAATAACCAGCGAACTGGCGAAAAAATACCTCCCCGACCCGCAGAAGGACATCATCACCTCGCCGCTTTCCCACGATTCGCCCGGCGAAATCGCCCAACCCGTCGTCAAAGACTGGTATAAGGGCGAATGCGAACCCGTCCCGGGCAAAACCACCCATAAAATCAGCGTGGTGGAAAGAGATTATACGAAAATTTACGACAAGTATATCTCGCTGGGCGATAACATCCGCAAAAAAGGCCTGGAAGCGCACGGCAACCACTTTATGTGCGAAGACGTTTTCGACGAAATGCTCGACTCCTACCACTTCCCGGTAGAACGGGAAAACGGCACGGTAAGGCCGTCCGTCAAGGAAGACGAGTGGGCCGCCAATGCCGTGCTGCACCTCTCCACCCTCACCAACGGCGTACTGAACGTACGAGCGTACCAAAATGCCGAAAAGAAAACGGGTATGGCGCTCGCCGACCTGGGCAACGGTAGCAAGGACGTGCGCATCCGTTACGCCGACCTGCTCGCACAGCCCCGCCGCTACAACACTTCCCCCCTGTGGTCGGGGCTGATGAACGATGGCCGGGCCTACGCACCCTATACTTACAACGTGGAGCGCCTGGTACCCTGGCGCACCCTCACCGGCCGGCAGCATATTTATCTTGACCATGAACTTTATATCGCCTACGGCGAAAACCTGCCCACGTACAAACCATCGCCCAAACCGGAAGCTTACGGCGACCTGCGCGACACTCTCAAACAAGGCACGGCAAAAATCCTGAACTGCCTGACCCCCCACGGCAAATGGCACATCCATTCCACGTACATGGAAAACCTTCGCATGCTGACCCTCTCCCGCGGCTGCGAACCCTGCTGGATCAATGAACAAGACGCCGCCGAACTCGGTATTCAGGACAACGACTGGGTGGAAGTGTACAACGATCACGGCGTGTATTGCACCCGCGCCGTGGTAAGCGCCCGTATTCCGCGCGGCGTATGTATCGTGTATCACGTACCCGAACGCACCACGGGCATTCCCAAATCGCAGGTACGCGGCAACAAACGGGCCGGCGGCCACAACAGCTTTACCCGGATTCACCTGAAACCCAATTATCTGGCCGGCGGTTACGGCCAGTTCTCTTTCCATTTCAACTACTGGGGGCCCATCGCGCCGAACCGCGATACCCACGTGATCGTCAAGAAAATGGAAAAACTTGTCTGGTAAGAACGGGAATAGAAGGCCGTGTTGCCCTGCCGGAAAATGGTTCAAACCCGGCAGGGCGACCGACCCGCCCGAGCGCGTAAAACAAAAAGATGATGTATTCACAAGGACATAATTTTCACATACCCGTCATGGGTACCGCGTTCACCATTGATACCCCGCTGAAAGTGGCCCACCTGGGCATATCATCGGTCATATCGCTGGCCGACGATGAATTGATAGAGCGACTGCGGCAACTGTACTGCTCCAAATTCGACCTGCCTTTCACTGAGATTTCCCGCAAAATGTACGACTACCGGGCAAAACGGATCTGCGCCTACCTGAATCTTTTGGACGAGTTGGTCAGAAAAAAATTAGATGACCTGAAAAAATCCGTGTCCGATACGAACGGAGCCCTCAAAAAATACCTCGACCTCCTGCCGGATTTCGCCCGGATCAAACAGGAATTCAACCAGATAGCCCACACGAAAAGCGCGTTCCAAATACAGCAATGGGTGCAAAAAAACCTGAAACCGGGCGCCATCGACGTCAATATTATGACCAAGGTGGATAAAACCAACTACCGCGGCGGCAAACCGCTCCCCGTCGAATTCAACGACGCGCACGCCGCCGTCCGCGGATTCGCCCAAAGCACGCTGCGTTCTTCCCTGGTGCTATCGGCAGGTCTGAACCCCTCGCTTTATGGATATATGGCCAATTTCCCGGGGTTCTGCCCGGATGAAAACGGCGAATACCCTAAACAAATCGTGCTGAAAGTAAGCGACTACCGCTCCGCTTTGATTCAGGGCAAATTTCTGGCTAAAAAGGGCCTGTGGGTCTCGGAATATCGCATCGAATCGGGACTGAATTGCGGCGGTCATGCCTTCCCTTCCGACGGATATCTGTTGGGCCCGATCCTGGAAGAATTCAAAAACAATAAGGAAACGCTCCGCCACACCATACACGAGATATACGCGGACGCTTTGAAATCCAAAAAACTCCGGGCGCCCGATGTCCCGGGCGAAATGCGTATCACGGCGCAGGGCGGCGTAGGTACCGCCGCCGAACACCGCTTCCTGCTGGAATATTACGGTCTCGATTCCGTGGGCTGGGGTACCCCTTTCCTGCTCGTGCCCGAAGCGACAAACGTGGATGCCGACACCCTCCGGCTCCTGCAAGGCGCCACCGAAGACGACCTTTACCTGAGCCGTATTTCCCCCCTGGGCGTACGCTTCAACAGCATCCGCGGAAATTCGCAAGACCTGGAAAAACAAAAGTCTATTCAAAAAGGAAAACCCGGCAGCGCCTGCCCCTGGAAATACCTTGCGCTGAGCACCGAATACGCCAAAGAAGGACTTTGTACCGCCTCCCGACAGTATCAGCGCATTAAAATCGATGAATTAAATGCCTGGAACCCTGACCGGGACACCTACGAAAAGGAATACGCCCGGATCGTGGACAAAACCTGCCTGTGCGTCGGCCTGGGAAACGCGGCCCTGCTCGTAAACGGCCTGGACACCCCCAAAGGCACGGGAAGCGGCGTAACTGTTTGCCCCGGACCCAATCTCGCCTACTTCTCCAAAATCGTGTCGCTGCGGGAAATGACCGACCACATTTATGGCCGGACGAATATCATCGCGCGGAAAGACCGCCCCAATCTTTTCTTAAAGGAAATCGGGCTTTACCTCGACTTCCTGAAAGAAAAGATCGCCGAAACGGCTACGCCCGCCACCGAAAAAGAACTCAAGTACCTGATGGATTTTCAGAAAAACCTGGACGATGGAATTGAATATTACCATAACCTGATCGCTGCGACACAGGTACGACTCGACGACGAACGCGACCGCTTCTCCGAAGGACTGGCCGCCATGAAAACGGAATTGGACCGCCTGAAGATTCGTATAGAAGAAAAGTCCCCCACCATGTTAACCCTCGCATAAAACCGCCAATTATCTCTGCAAACAGGCTTATCAAAAAAATAAGGTACTATTATGGACGTACGCGCTCAAATATCAATGGTGTTTCACCTCGACAAGTGCATCGGATGCCATACCTGTTCTATCGCTTGCAAAAATATCTGGACCGACCGCAAAGGCGCCGAATACATGTGGTGGAACAACGTGGAAACCAAACCCGGCACCGGTTACCCAACGAAATGGGAAGACCAGGACATTTACAAGGGCGGTTGGGAAAAACAGAAAAACGGCATCGAACTCCGGGGCGCCGGCAAAAAGAAAGGGTTGCTCAATATCTTTCACAACCCGAACCTGCCCGTCATCGACGACTATTACGAGCCGTTCACCTACCGCTATCTGGACCTCATCGAATCTCCGGCCATGGACGACCAGCCCACCGCCCGGCCCGTATCGCTCATTACCGGCAAGCCCATCGACATCAAAATGGGCCCCAACTGGGACGACGATCTGAGCGGAACACCCGATTACGCCCGCAAAGACCCGAATATGCACAACCTGTCGGCCGCCGAGCAGGAAGCCATGTTCCAACTCGAACGCCTGGCGTTCTTCTACCTGCCGCGTATTTGCAACCACTGCCTCAACCCGGCCTGCGTGGCCTCTTGCCCGTCCGGCGCCATTTACAAACGGGGTGAAGACGGCGTGGTGCTCATCAACCAACAGGTATGCCGCGCCTGGCGCATGTGCGTCACCGCATGCCCCTATAAAAAATCGTACTACAACTGGCACGCGGGCAAATCGGAAAAGTGCATCCTCTGCTACCCGCGCCTGGAAGCCGGGTACGCCCCGGCCTGCATGCACTCCTGCGTGGGGCGCATCCGCTATCTCGGCGTCGTGTTGTACGATGCCGACCAGATCGAAAACGCAGCCTCCGACAACGACAACAACCTGGTGGACCGCCAGCTGAACATGTTGCTCGATCCCTTCGACCCGGCGGTTATCCAGGCGGCCAAAGAAAACGGCATGCCGGATTCCACGATCAAAGCCGCCCAATATTCGCCGACCTATAAGTTTGTCAAGGAATGGGGCCTGGCGCTTCCTCTGCACCCCGAATTCCGTACTCTCCCAATGCTTTTCTACGTGCCGCCGTTGTTGCCGGTCATGGCTTCCTTAGGCAACCAAAATACCGAACAAGGCGACAAAATGGATCCGATCGCCAAGTTTTGGAACGACAAGTGGCTGTACGACACCAGCACCGACGAACTTTGGGGCACCATCGAGCAGGCGCGCATGCCGCTCAAATACTTAGCCAACCTGTTCACTGCCGGCGACGAAGAAAAGATCAAAGCCGTTTGGAAAAAACTCATGGCCGTGCGTATCCACCGCCGCGATGTGACGGTGGGCGATATTCCCAAGGAAAAAGTAGCGCAGTCGCTGCGGGAAGCCGGCCTCGACCCGCATACGGCGGATGCCATTTACAACCTGACTTCCCTGGCTAAATTCGACGAAAGATTCGTCATTCCGCCCGCCCACCGCGAGCAGGCCATCGAAATGCTCGAATTCACCGGCGATACCAAGGGCAGTGTCGGTTTCGGATTTAAAGAAACATTGCAACGTATTCAATAACGATACTGAAAACCCGATATCCATGCAAAATACAATAGCGCATTATACCGATCTGGCGGCGCTCTACGCTTACCCGGAAGCCGGTTTCGACCAACAACTCCAAACGGCTCAACGACTCCTGGATACTCGCTATCCGGAAGCAGGCGCCCTCTTGCAGCCTTTTACCGGGCACATGACCGGGCTGCCGCCCAAATTGCAGGCCGAATTGTTTGTCCGGTCTTTCGACGTGCAATCCGTCACGACGCTCGACCTGGGATACGTGATGTTCGGCGACGACTACAAGCGCGGCGAATTGCTCGTCAATCTCAACCGCGAACACCGGGAAGCCGGCAACGATTGCGGCATCGAATTAGCCGACCACCTTTCCAACGTATTGCGCCTGTTGCCCAAAATGCAGGATGAGGCCCTGCGCGCGGAACTCGTGGAACGCATCGTGGCGCCCGCTCTCGTGCTCATGGTCCAGGCTTTCGACCCCGGCGAGGTGGCGTTGAAAGACAAATTTTACAAAAAACGCTATAAAACCATCATCGAGCGCCCCGGTGGCGACGATGAGCACTACCTCGTTTACGTCAACGCCCTCCAGGCACTGTACCACGTATTGCAGGCGGATTTCGGCTTTGAAGACCCCGTGCTGCACGAGGAAAATTCGGATTTTCTGCGCAACATCCATGCCGAGGCCAGGCTGGAAGACGCCAAGGCACTTTGAAAACCAATCCGTTTCATTACGCCGCTATAAACGAAACACCTATGGATAGCTTTTTTAACGCGCTCAATAACTTTTTCCTGGTCGG
>JAKLJF010000218.1:5880-7837 GCA_023151335.1 Thermoanaerobaculia bacterium
CTACATTGCCCTGGCTGTATTCCTGATCGGAACGATCTGGCGCTACACGGCAACTAAGTTCAAATTCACCTCCCTGTCCACCCAGTTTCTGGAAGGCCGGCAGTTGTTCTGGGGCTCGGTGCCTTTTCACATGGGCATGCTCTTTTTGGTCTTCGGTCATTTGTCGGCTTTTCTGATCCCGCGCGGCGTGCTGCTGTGGAACAGCCACCCGGTCCGGCTGATCGTGCTGGAGGTTACCGCTTTTATTTTTGCCATCGCCGTGCTCATCGGCCTGGGCAACCTGATCTACCGGCGGCTCAGCAATCCCCGCGTGGCCATCCTGACCAGCAAAATGGACTATGTCATTCTGTTTCTTCTGATGACGCAGGTCGTCACGGGGCTGTGGGTGGCTTACAATTTCCGCTGGGGGTCTTCCTGGTTTGCCTCGGTGCTGACGCCCTACCTGTGGTCCATATTCCGTTTTCAGCCCGATACCGGGGCGGTAAGCGCCTTGCCCTGGGTAATCAAACTGCATATCGTGGGCGCGTACCTGATCGTGCTGCTGATTCCGTTTTCGCGCTTGCTGCACTTCCTGGTGGTTCCGCTGGATTACCTGTGGCGCCCCTACCAGCAGGTTATCTGGTACTGGCAACGGAAAGACATCCGCAAGTCGTGGTTCCCCTGGTCGGTAAAACGGCCGTTGAACAACTAAAACGCCACCGTTATGGCATTTGCCGGGGTTTCATTCTATCTCATCGTCACCGATCTGGAACTCATGGCCTCGGAAACGGTCAAACTGATCCTGGCCGGGCTGCTGTTATTCGGCGTCGGGTACAATATCTGGCAGTTTGTCCGGGCCAAAACGCCGGGTTACAAACTGGTGCGCGCGGGGCTTGCCCTGTTTTTTCTGGCAGCCGAATTCCCGGTAGGTCGCGCGCTCCTGGTCGAGGGCCGATTGTTGTTTTATCCTGCTTATACCGCGGGTACCACGATCGGCCCCTGCCAGGTATTTGCCCGGGGCAAAGGCATCGAATTCGAATACCAGGTGGCAGGCAAAACGTACAAAAACTGCGTGACCCATCACCCTGTCCCGGCCGACAGCATACGGACGCCGGGCGGGCGGTACTACGTCCGGTACACGGCCCGGCATCCCGAAGAAGGGCGAATGGATTTTAATAAAAAAGCGGAGTAAAATGCAGGAAAAGGCTACCACCCAATCGCATAAGGCATTGTTTTTAAGTACGCTGGCGTTTACCGCGTGTTTTGCCGCGTGGATGATAAACGGCGTATTGGTTACGTATCTGACCGACAACGGGGTGTTTCGCTGGAGCGCCGTTCAGGTTGGCTGGCTGTTGGGGGTGCCGGTATTGGTCGGTTCGGTATCGCGGCTGCCGGTCGGTGTGCTTACCGACCGTTTCGGGGCGCGCTGGGTGATGAGCGCTATCCTGTTCACGGCCGCCGTTCCCATGTATTTGTTATCGAAAGCCAATGATTATACCACGTTTCTGCTGTTGAGTTTCGGATTCGGGATAGCGGGAAGTTCCTTTGCCAGCGGTGTGGCGTACACCTGCCTGTGGTATCCCAAGGCGCAACAGGGCACGGCCCTGGGAATCTTCGGCATGGGGAATATGGGCGCCGCCCTCACAACCCTGCTGGCGCCGAGCATCCTGAACGCGCTGACCCGCCAGAGCGCCGCTCCCGACGCCTGGCGTATTTTACCCCAGCTCTATGCCGGCTTGCTCGTCCTGGTAGGCATCGTTTTTATGCTGGGCACGCAAAACCGGAAACCGGGCGAAATCCGAAACATGGGGCAACGCCTGGCGCCCTTGCGGGAAGTGCGGGTGTGGCGTTTCGGGCTGTATTATTTCTTCGTATTCGGGAGTTTCGTCGCCTTGTCGCAGTGGCTCATCCCGTATTATGTCAATGTATATTCGCTGAGTATCGTTACGGCCGGTTTCATGGCCACGGCATTCAGTAT
>JAKLJF010000219.1 GCA_023151335.1 Thermoanaerobaculia bacterium
TCCGGTGCTCCGGGGTACGCCGGCGCAATTTTCCATGTCCAACTACGCTTACCCGCTCGATATTTCCGATAACCAGTTTGTGACGCTTGCAGATATTCAGGATTGTCCTACACTGGGATATAAAAACCTGGGCGCCGGCAAAGTGGTGTACCTGGGGCTTGAATACTATTTCGACGAATCCGTTTCCACCCTCATCCTGGAAAACACTTTGCGTTGGCTGGCGCCACCGGCAAAGACGGTTGCCGTGACGCCCGAACCAGTGTCAAGCGTTGCTGCCGGGAGTGAACAAATCCAGACGGTGCGCGCGGTAAAACGGAGCGAAGAAGTATTATACGCGGGCAGCAATCCGAAACCTAAAACGCCTGCCGTCGATCTGAAACTTTACCCGAACCCTTACGTGGATAAGGCAACCCTTGATCTCGATCTGCCGCGCCTGTCGGTCGTTTCCGTCGAACTCACCAACGAATCGGGCGTTCTTGTGGCCACGCCATTCCGGCGCCAGGTTGTTACGGCCGGGCCTTTGCGGGTCGAAATCCCGGATGTGCCCGCCGGCGTGTATTTCGTGAAATGCCAGATCGATGGCCAAAATATCGTGCGAAAAGTTGTGAAGGTAGCCGTGCAGTAATTCATTATGAATAACCTGTCTCACGGATGAAAGGAAAAAAATACCTTCTGGCCGGCCTGGTATTCGGACTTATGCTTGGGTGGGCACTGGGATTTCTTCGCTTGCCGTATTTAGAAAAGAACTTCTCGTTTCTGGTGGGTTTTATAGCAGCGCTGGCATTCGCTTCGCTCTTATTCATTTTGTTGACTGCATGGAACAGGAATTTTCTGCCCGGCCTGCCCGGTAAAAAAACGGGATAGCGCTCTCTGGAGTTCTTGTTCTGGGTGTCGTGGTGAGTGGGTTTACGATCTATCGCCGGATCGGGTCTTTCAAACTACAAATTCAAAACCAGGATAAGAAACTGCTGGAAATGGCGGCGGTGTTGGAATTTGTGAAAAAACAGAACCAGGAACCGCTGATGCGCAGCGTGCTGGATGATGTCGGCAAAGAATTGCAGCGCAATCCCGGCAGGACACTGCGGGACACCACTATCGCCAGAATAGCGGCCCTGAGTTCCTTTTTCAAGCCTTACCAATATATCGAAGGGGATAGCCTGTCGGAGAGTGCCTACAGTCCGGAGCGTGGACAACTATTGCAGGCATTGGTACTTATGCAATTGGATTCGGGTGCTTTCGGCCGGATAAAACGGAAGGTACTCTTTGCCGGGGCGGATCTGCGGGGGGCTGATTTGAAAGGATTGGATTTAAGCGGCATAAACTTCAGGGAAGCGAATTTGAAAAATGCCGACCTGAGCAGCGCCAATCTGAGCGGCGCCGACCTGGGTGGGGCAAATCTTTGGGGGGCCAATTTGAATCAGGCTAACCTGGGCAATGCAGATTTGAAAAGAGCGGATCTGCGCTGGGCGCAGATGAATAAGGCTACCTTCCGACTGGCAAACCTGAACGGAGCAAAGCTCGCAAACGCGCAATTGAAAAACGCTGATTTATTCGACGCATCTGTTCAGTGGGCACAATCGGACGGCGCATTGTTCAACGAGGCCAATCTGACAAGCGTTAATTTCCTGGGTACCAACCTTACAAAAGTAAATTTCCACCAGGCAAACCTGGTTGATGCCGACCTGAGAAGAATAGATTTAAGCGAGGCTGATCTCCTCGGCGTACGATTGAACAAAGCCCTGGTAGATAAAGACTGGGGGGAGAAATTGAAAAAATGGCAACCAAATGGCGAAAGGGAATTGCAGGAAAGTTATATTGTCGTAAACGATACTTTTGACAAATGGAAAATCCCCATGTTCCGGTTGAAAAAAATGGAATGAGAGCGGTCAAATTTACCGTTGAATATACAAACGGCCTTTCATTACGGCGTCCAGCTTACCCGAAAACCTGAGCACTTCTTCGTCTTCAGGATCATAGGGTTCAAAACCGATTTGAAAGGCCCAGCTGTAATAGCTCAGTAAGTCATTCAGATAATTGGCCAGCAGTTCAGGAGTCCAGTTTGTTTCGTCGTTAATATTGTACTTTTTCTTAAGTTGTTTGCCGAGTTCCTGCCCCCATTCATTATTAACGATATCTACGTAATTATCCACCGGCCCCTCTGCCAGGTCTGCTATTTGTTCTTTCGTGAATTTCCCGGTGATCAACTCCGGGTGGCGATACCGTTCATGGGTATCGGCAACGAAATCCGCCAGTTCCTCCGAAAAACAAGTAGTAATGAACGCCTGTGCAGTGATGTGGTTAAAGGAATTGAGATAGCCTTTTTCTGTGCTGTCCCGGGGATTTTTGAATGCCAAATCGGGCGTATTGATACGCGCTACCGATGATTTTGCAAGATCAAAAAAAGCCAGATCGCCTTCTCCAAACCATTCCGGTTTCCATCTGGACAGGGTATGGATTTTATCCAGTTTGTCTCTGTTCATCACTGCATACGGGCAACGGAAAAGCAAATAGAGGTTCTTCCAATGCTCGCCGCTTCGCTTTGCGTTGAACGCTTTCAAAAAATTCCCTTCATGTATGCCTTTCTCCAGGATACTGATCACTTCCCTGCCGCTGCTACAGTGACGCACCCGGACAATCGTGTTTTCTGGTGCAGTGCTGTCTGAAGTGATCGCGCCGTTGCCGTATTCGATCCGGATCACCGATTTCAATGCTTCAAACGAGGTGAATCTGGTGCCGAGTAAAGCCCCCCTCACCGTTTTGTACGTCGGTGCGCCCGTGGTATCATCGCTTGCGCCTGAAGCGGCAGGGCATGCTCCGGCATGCTTGTTAAAATCCGGCTGATCACAAGCGATAATAAAAAGGTAGAGCAATGGGAAAAACCGGAGTGTTTTCATACCAAATATATTGCTGCAAAAATATGGGGAAAAGAAAAAGGACCTATGTTTTACACATAAGTCCTTGATTTCGATGTGCGGGAAGCGAGACTCGAACTCGCATGCCCGTGAAGGCGTACGCCCCTGAAACGTATGCGTCTACCAATTCCGCCATTCCCGCAAACAGTAGTAATGTGTCTCTCGTTTCAAAAGCGGGTGCAAAGATAGCGCTCGTCCTGATTCAGGCAAATTTTTTTTAAGAGAGTTTGTAAAAATTTTAAATCTGCTCAAACGTGGGGATTGAATTAGATTTGCTTGTCCAAATCTGCTGTCTGCTATGCGAATGAGAGTTACCCTGTGTTTCCATGCCCTTTTAATTTTTTGTTGTTCCAGCGTGGCTTCGGGCCAGGCAGATTCAACCATGTCCTCCATTTTTGAACACCTGACTGGAGAAGAAAACCCAAAAATTCAGCTGGAGCTCGATCTGGATGCCCTGTTGGGCAACCGGAAAAATGCCGAATACCTGCCTGCAACACTTTCAACGCGTGATGGGCAAGTTTACAAACCGGAGGTGCGCACGAGGGGCAAATTTCGCCGCCGGAGATGCGAAATACCGCCGCTCAAGTTCAAGTTTTCAAAAGAGGAGTTGCGTGCGCAACAACTGGATACCTTTAATGAGATTAAAATGGTGTTGCCCTGCTCCGCTGAACCTGCCAGTGAAGACCTGATCGTCAGGGAGTACCTGGCTTACCGTATGTTTGAAAGCCTGAGCCCCGTCAGCGCCCGCGCGCGTCTGGTACGCCTGGAACTTAAAAACAGCAAAAAAAAGCGCCCGCAGAAAATGCTGGCTATGCTGGTGGAGCATGAAGAGGAGATCGCGGCGCGTTACCGGGCTGTACCGGTTCAGGAATGGGGATTGAGCGCCGACCGTTTTCAAACGGATCAGGTCGCGCTGATGATCCTGTTTCAGTATATGATCGGCAATACCGATTGGGACCTGGAAGCCTGCCGGAATGTATTGGTACTGAAACCGCGGGATGCTGATAAAATGCTGACCGTTCCTTTTGATTTTGATTTTTCAGGCCTGGTAAGCGCGCCTTATGCCTCGCCGAATTCACAGGCCGGGATAAAAACCGTGCAGGAACGTTCGCTGATGGCTTACGGCGTCGATACAGCAGCGCTCCAAAAAGCGAAAGAATCCATCATGGCGGCAAAGCCTGACTTGATGCGTTGGTGCGAACATCCACTGTTGTCGGAAGACGCGGTGAACCATGTAAACTGGTTTCTGGAAATGTTCTTTAACAAATTGGCTGCAAGCCCGGAAATTCCGGTTAAAATGGAACCGGAGAAAAAATAACCCGTCCGGGTTCCTGCCAATCCGGAACTTTGCCCAATGAAATTTCTCGTCATCCAGACGGCCTTTATCGGCGACGTGATATTGGCCACTCCTTTGGTGGAAAAACTACGGCGATTTTATCCCGATGCGCAAATCGATTTTTTGCTCCGGAAAGGCAATGAAAAACTGCTGGCCGGCCATCCGTATATTCGACGCGTATGGGTGTGGGATAAAAAAAGGGCTAAATACCGGGGGCTGGCCGCCCTGATCCGCCAAATCCGGCAGGAACATTACGATGAAGTGATCAATTGCCAGCGTTTTGCCGCGGCGGGTTTGCTGACCGTCTGTTCGGGTGCGCGGCGTACGGCAGGCTTCCGCAAAAATCCGCTTTCCCTTTTTTTTACCCGGCGTGTGCCACATAAATTTGGTACGGTTGACCAACCGGTACACGAAGTGCAACGCAACCTGACCCTCATCGGGCACCTGACGGATGCGTCATTTGAAATGCCCCGGCTTTATCCTGCCCCGGCCGATTACGAACGGGTAAGAGCGCTGAAGAGCGCCCCCGGCCGCTACGTTTGTATTGCACCCACCTCTGTATGGTTTACCAAACAATTCCCGGCGCACAAATGGCTGGAGTTGATGGCCCTTGTGCCAGCGGATTGCGCCATATATTTATTGGGCGGCCCGGAAGATGCCGGCGCCTGTGCTGCTATTCAGGCGGCATCCGGCCATCCGGAAATATATAACCTGGCCGGGCGCCTGAGCCTGTTGGAGTCGGCAGCCCTCCTGCAGGGCGCCGAGATGAATTATGTCAACGATTCGGCCCCGATGCACCTGGCTTCTGCCGTTAATGCGCCTGTTGCCGCCGTATTCTGCTCCACCGTACCGCTTTTTGGTTTTACGCCGCTTTCCGAACAAAGCCGGATAGTGGAAACCAAAGAAACTCTTGGTTGCCGTCCCTGCGGCCTGCACGGCCGTCCGGCCTGCCCTCTCGGGCATTTTGCCTGCGCCGAAACCATCGTCGCAACACAATTTCCGCTGCCGCGGTAAAAAATTTTTTTTCTGTGGTGACTTTTTTTTTCGCTGCCGTCAAAATGATGAAATTTTCAAAAAACACGGCTTTTTTTGATTTTTTTCCATTAAAACGATGAAATATCAAAAAAACATCAAGTGTCGAAGGGGTAGTTTTGATTTTTGTTAACACGAAAATTCCGGGGAACGGCAAATAAAAATGGATAAGCGGCGTTTTTTTTGAGAATACGGCAGAAAAAAGTTTGCAAGTAAAAAAAATGCCATATATTTGCATCATAATTGCTGAGAGATAAAACTTCGAACAAAGGTTCGAATCAAGAATAAAGCGGTTGCTTCCAAAGCGCCGCAAAGATTAAACCGAAGGCGGGGGCCCTCCGGCCCTTTCGAATGAGAAAGGGCGGAGGGCTGTTTTTTTAAGCCGCTCCGGAAAAAGAGACATACTTCTTTACCAACATACTGTTAGAAAGCAACCAGCCGGTTATGCGCCCTCTGCATAGCCGGCTTTTGTTTTTCACGGGTCGCGCGTACCCTACATGGCAGCGTTGTTGTAGATTGAGTTTTATTCAATCACAATCTTTTTAATTACCCGACTTCCGTTCCCAAACCGCAGTTCCGCCACATACACCCCCGGCGACAACCAACCCAAAGGCAATTCCTTTTCGATGGTTTCGGCGGGGATCACCGTTTCCCGTATACGTTGGCCCATTAGCGTAAACAGCCGGAACCGGCAATCCGTGGCGAAAACGGGCGAATAATTGAGCCGCCGGATAGTCAGGTGGTCGTGGGCAGGGTTGGGGAAAATTCCTGCCGATTCGCTTATCCCGCCCTGAGGTTTTTCCCAGCCCAGCACTTGTAATCCGTTTTGCATGTCGCCGGCAATGATGATACCGGAGGGTAGCCAGGGATAATTGCCCCAGCAACCGTAATACCGGTTATAGACCGTGTTTTCCGGGTGGGTGTCGTAGTGGGCTATCAACTTCGGATCGGCCGGATCGCTGATGTCGTATACCAGCAGACCGTCCTCATATTGGGAATCGAACAGCAAATGTCCTTTGACGTACACGTTGTGCGGGATAGCGTTGTTTTCGCCCGCGGGTAATTGCGGGTCGAAAAAACTGCCCCTGATCTCGATGTTATTGTCGGCGAGCTCCTGCAGGTCAACGACAAGAATGGGGCGACCGGTGGGGATTTCTTCGGTGCAGTAAGCGAAACGGCCGTCGGGGCTGAGCCAGCTGTTGTGGTGATAGCCGCCTGTTCCGGGCAGGCTGGCCAGCACTTTGGGTTTGGAGGGTTCCGTCATGTCGTACACATAGTATCCGGCAAAACCGGAAGAAGCGTACACGGTATCGCCGCGGACGTAGGAATCGTGGATATACCCGCCGGGCAGACTGACAGCCGCCAGAACAGATGGCTGATCAGGATTATTACTGACATCGAGCACGAGCAGACCCTGGCTGGCTACATTGCTGCCATTCAGATAGATACGCCCGGACAGGGTGTCGAGTGTAATGGTATGAGCGCTGTTGAAAAGCGCATTGCTCCAGTAGCTGCGCCGGATCGTATCGGGAGCCTGGCTGAAATCGAAGATCATCAGGCCTTCCTGGGTAGCGTCGGATACGGCGTACACGCGGTTTTTGTAGGATTTGAATTCACGCCAGACCGTATTGCTCTTCCCTTCAAATTTCCCCACCAGCGCTGGTTGGGCAGGCGTTGTTACATCGAAAATCAAAACGTGCCGGGCAGCGCCCAGAATGGCGTATTCGCGATTGTTCACGGCCAAACCCCAGCATCCGCTGTACTGCACGTTCAGATTGCCCGGCGAAGCAACAGGCAGCGCGTCGTCGTCCCAGCGGGCGAGGCGGGTGAGGTTATAAAGAGACTGCGTTTTAACGTGAAAACCCGCCAAGAGGCATAAACAGAACAGTACTATTCTTCGCATAATATTTCATTTATTTTACCCACATCAGACTGCCCCTCCGGAATAAAGGGTTTGGGTTGCCATAAAAAAAGCCGGATAAAAAATGCTTGCGCTAATTTTGTCCCTGGCAAAGCAACCGTGCCCGCCGGCAATGCGTCAGTAAGCTGGCTTCCAAAACGAAAAAACCGCCGGCAAAATTAGAGTAGCATGAACAGATCGATACTTTTTCTGGGGCTTTTGCTCCTGACTGGCATACCCGCACTAATCGCGCAAAAATACAGCAATGAATTTCTGGCCATCGGGGTGGGAGCGCGGTCGCACGGGATGTCGGGAGCACAAACGGCCCTTGCCGACGATATTACGGCAGCCTACTGGAACCCTGCAGGATTGTCGGAGATCGAGGCGCCATTTCAGGTGGGCGCCATGCACGCCGAGTGGTTCGTGGGAGTGACGCAATACGATTACCTGGGTTTCGGCAAATCGCTGAACCGGGACAACAAGAGTTACCTTGCTTTTTCCCTCATCCGGCTGGGTATTGACAACATCCCCTATACCATCAACCTGATCAACGAAGACGGGACGGTGAATTATGACAACCTGTCGTCTTTCTCCGCGGCCGATTACGCTCTGATGGGCAGTTATGCGCGCAAATT
>JAKLJF010000021.1 GCA_023151335.1 Thermoanaerobaculia bacterium
CCGCAACCTGCATTTTTCCGGCGGGGAGTTGAACCGGGTGGATTCGAATAAACTCGTGCTCGGTGTAGTGCTCGACGGGCAGGCCAAAGCCTATCCGATCCAATTGATCGGTTACCACCACCAGGTGCGCGATACGGTGGGCCGAACGCCGGTGATGGTCACCTATTGCACCGTTTGCCGCAGCGGACGGGTATTTGCCCCAACGGTGGATGGCCGCCCTGAAACGTTCCGCCTCGTCGGAATGGACCATTTCAACGCCATGCTGGAAGACGCGACTACCGGCAGCTGGTGGCGTCAGGCCACGGGCGAAGCGGTGGCCGGGCCGCTGAAAGGCAAAAACCTGCCCGAACTGCCTGCCACACAAACCACCCTCCGCCAATGGCTTGCCCTGTATCCCAACAGCCTCGTGATGCAACCCGACAGCGTATTTACCGAAGAATACGATCATCTCAAAACCTACGACAAAGGCCTCGGACGGGGCAAACTCACCGGCACCGATACCCTCTCCTGGCGCGACAAGTCGTGGGTGGTGGGGCTTGTCGTAAACCGCATCGCCAAAGCCTACGACTGGAACCGGCTGAAACGGGAACGGGTGATCAATGACCGGGTGGGCGAACAACCCGTCGTTATCGCCCTTGCTGCCGATACCCTGAGTTTTTTTGCTTTCGAACGCCCCTCGGGGGAAACCACTTTTACGCTGCGCAACGATACCCTGTTCAGCGAGGGCAAGGCTTGGGACCTGCTGGGCAAAAACGTCGGCGGTACTGCCCCGAATTTGCGTCCCGTAACGGCATACCAGGAATTCTGGCACAGCTGGAGTGCTTTTCATCCGTACACTACCCGATATTGAACACTTATGGCCGCTGTCACCCGGAGTCATTACCAACTTTTTGCCCTTTGTTTTTTGAGCGTTGCGCTGGGCGCGATGGATTCGGTGTTGTCGTCGGCCTACCTTCCCGATATCGTGCGGTCGCTTGCGCCCCGTTTGGATGAGGCGGGCAAGGGAACGGTGGGCGCCTGGATCAATTTCGCATTTCTGGCCGGCGCCACGCTGGGCGGCATTGCTTTCGGATTTTTATCCGACCGGATAGGGCGCCGGGCCGTGCTCATCATGGCCCTGGGATGCTATGGCGCCGGCAGCGCGGCGGGGGCATTGGCAAGCGGTTTCGAAACGCTTGCGTTGACCCGTCTGGCGGTCGGCGCGGGTGTTGGGGCCGCGTTGGTGGTATCCGCGGTGATGGTGTCGGAAAGCTGGGAACCACTCACCCGGGCGGTAGCGCTCGGCGTGTTGTCGGTCGCTTATCCGGTGGGCATCATCGCGTCGGGTGTCATCACTTCCAATGTATCCGACTGGCGTACGGCCTTTTTGCTGGGCGCGTCTGCACTCATTTTGATCCTGCCGCTATGGCGGTCGGTGCCGGAACCACCGCGGCCATCCCCTGTTTCGGTTGCCATTTCCGGCGATTCCCTGAAGGATCATTCAACAGAACTGTTTTCGGGCATACTGATCTATGGAACCATGCTGCTCGGTTTGTGGGCCGCGTTTTCCTGGCTGCCTACCTGGGTGCAAAGTTTGCTGGGCAGCAATAGCCAGCAAGGTCAGGCAGAACGCGGCTTGTCGATGACTTTACTCGGTATGGGCGGCTTGGGAGGCGGTCTGGCGTCCGGTTTTCTGGCCGGCCGATTCGGGCACCGGCAGGTACAGGCGGGCTGTTTTGTGATATGCCTGTTGCTGTCGTATGGACTTTTCCGGATGCATACGGTATACCTTGTCACGGTCCCGCTGGGCATTGCCATGCTGGGTATTTGTTTTGGTATAAGCCAGGGAGTACTGAATGACTATATTCCGGCATTGTTTCCTGCAGCCGTGCGCGCCGCTGCAACCGGTTTGTGTTTTCATACCGGACGTGCCTTTACCGCGGCGGCGGTATTTTTTGTAGGAGCGCTCGTAGTTTGGTTTGGGGGCTATGGCAATGCTATTTTTGCTTTTTCCCTGATTTATATTCCCGGTCTGGCGGCCTTATATTTTGTAAAAAAATCAACACCAACGGATTGACCATGCCGCATATCGCTTTGCGTACCGACCTGTTCGGTATCACCAGTCTGCTCGATTACCGCCGGCAAAGCGCCGGCCCCTTGTGCCAGCTCACACAGCTGCTGCTGCGGGGGCCGTCCACGCTGACGGAGGCCGAGCGTGAACTGATCGCCACCTATGTTTCCTACCGGAACGATTGCGCGTTTTGTTCCACCGCGCATGGCGCCGCCAGCTGCCAGTTACCCGGCGGCAGCCAGGACCTGCTCGAAGCGGTGCAGCGCGACGTATCTACTGCGCCGCTGAGCGAAAAAATGCGCACCCTGCTCCTCATCGCCGGCAAAGTGCAGCACAGCGGCCGCGCCGTCACCCCGGAAGACGCCGATGCGGCCCGGCAGGCGGGGGCAACGGATTTGGAAATCCACGACACGGTGCTCATCGCCGCCCTGTTCTGCCTGTACAACCGTTATGTGGACGGCCTGGCCACTGTTGCCCCCTCCGACCCGGCTTTCTACGAAGCGTTGGGCCGCCGTATTACCACGCGCGGTTACACCATGCCCGAAAACGATTACCAACCCTTGTTTTACGAAAAAAAATAATTGTTCCATGCCGTACATTCAAACGCCCGACAATATTCCCGGTATCCGGGGCCTGATGAATTTCCGGCCCGACGCTGCCCTGGCCCTCAATATGCTGGCACAGGCGCTGCTCGTGGAAGACTCTCCGCTTACCCGCGGCGAGCGTGAACTCATTGCCGCTTTCGTTTCCAACCGCAACGAGTGCAAATTTTGCATGACTTCGCATGGCGCCATTGCCGCGCACCTGCCCGGCAACGATTATGAACTGGTGCATGCCGTGTGGGAAGATTATCGCAAGGCGCCCGTTTCCGACAAGTTGAAATCGCTCCTCCATATCGCCGGCAAAGTGCAGCAAAGCGGCAAAGCGGTCACAGCGGCAGACATCGCAGCGGCCCGCGAACTGGGCGCCACCGACCTCGAAATACACGACACGGTGCTGATCGCCGCTGCCTTCTGTATGTTCAACCGCTACGTGGACGGCCTGGGCGCCACCACGCCCGACGACCCGGCATTTTACGACCTGGTCGGCCGGCAAAGGGCAGAAGAAGGGTATTTGACAAAATCGGTGCTGATGAAATAAAAACCGGGGCTCAGCCCATCAAATTCTCACAAACCACCTGCGTCCCATACGCCACACAAAGCAGGGAGGAGATCATCGTGAGGCCGGCCTGCAGCAGCGCGTTCGTGGAGAGTTTTTTGGAAAACGGCAGGCTGAACACCCCGCTGGCCAGCAACATGCCGCCGATGGAACCCACGCCGAAGATCAGCAAGTACAACATGGCGCTGCCGGCCGAGGGGATCTGGCTCATCACCAGCAGCACCAGGGCGCCGCTGCCGGCCAGCCCGTGCACCAGGCCCACGGCATACGCCAGGCGATGGCTCTCCGTTTGAGGGGAATAGCGCAGCATCAGGGTTTCCGCTGCCGGCCGGGCAGGCTGCCGGGGAGTTTGGACAAGCAGCCGGGCGGAACGTTTTTTCCAGAAAAGGAAGTCGCTCAGGTGAAAATGGGTGTGAAAAGATTGTCCCGTTTTCCACAAATACCGCAGGCGGAACAAACCCAGGGCGATAAGCATGGCGCCCACAGCTGCCTCGAAATAGTGGAAGGTTTGCTCCGTTATCGCCACCTTGCCCACAATAATGATCAGGCCGATGAGGAAGATGGTGGAGGTATGACCCAGTCCCCAGGCAACGCCGTCCTTGACGGCCAGGAGGATGGAGTTACGCTTCGTCACGATATTGCTCACGGCCAGCAGGTGGTCGGCCTCAAAGGCGTGCGCAAAACCGACAAAGGCGGCAAAAAGCAATGGGAAAGCCGTCTCCATGGGTCAGATGCGTTCTATATCCAGATCGTCCAGTTCGCCGATCTGTTTCAGGTAATCAAAAGTGGTTTGCGCTTCCTGTTCATCCACGGTGCCGATGGCCGTACCCACGTGCACCAGCACGTAATCGCCTACGCCGGCTTCCGGCACCATACTCAGATTGACTTCGCGGACGATGCCGCCGAAACTCACTTTCCCGCTGCGGAACGGATTATCCGCGTCGGTCGTGATCGTTGTGATTTTTCCCGGAATGGCAAGACACATAATGCTGTTAGGTTAGAAGGTTGGAAGGTTAGAAGGTTGGAAGGTTACTGGTTAGAAGGTTAATGGTTAGCGGGTTCACGTTTACGAAACTTTGAAAGTTTCGTAAACGTAAGCGCCGGAACAGACTTTCCAGGTTTTGAAAACCTGGAAAGTCTAAATACACACTTCACGCGCTTTCCGCTCCAGCCACTCGTACCATGTTTCCATGCCCGCCCCTGTGGTGGCCGAAACTTCGATAAATTCCAGGGCCGGGTTCACCTGGCGTGCATAATTTTTCAGCGCTTCCAGGTCGAATTTCAGGTAGGGCAGGAGGTCTGTTTTATTGATCAGGCAAAGTTGTGAGGAACGGAACATATCGGGGTATTTCAGCGGCTTGTCTTCACCTTCCGTTACGCTGATCACCACCACGCGGCAAGCTTCGCCGAGGTCGAACAGGGAGGGGCATACAAGGTTGCCCACGTTTTCGATAAACAGGATGCTGTCGCTTGCCGGCTTCAGTTCGAGGATAGCCTGGCGCACCATTTCGGCTTCCAGGTGGCAGCCCTTGCCGGTATTGATCTGCACCACGGGCGCGCCGCCGGCGGCGATGCGTTCGGCGTCGCGGGCGGTTTGCTGGTCGCCTTCCACCACGTAGAACCGCTGCCGGTCGCCGCGGTCGGCCAGGGTGCGTTCCAGCAGGGCGGTTTTACCCGAGCCGGGCGAGCTGACCAGGTTGAGGGCGAGGATGTTCCGGGCTTCGAAGAAGCCGCGGTTCCGCTCGGCCAGGCGGTTATTTTTATCGAGAATATCGCGTTCCAGTTCCACCACGGTTTTGGTGGGGGCCGGCGCAGTGAGGGTGGCAGCGGGGGAATAGTTGGTTACGGGCGTTTCTTCCACCATTACGCCAGGCCCTTCGAGGGTAATACCCGCCGTCGAAGCCGGTTTTTTAAAAGCCGCGAAGGCCGTCAGTTTGTGTCCGTTGCCACTGCAACCGCAGGTTGTGCACATGTTATGGTCAGTGATTTGATGCGTAATTCTTCTCCGTTAATGATCTCGTTCCAATGCGACCCGCATTGCGGGCAGGGGTCGAAATATTGTTTTATTCCAAAAACATGCCCGCAACTGCCGCAGCTCGCCTTTCCCGGCGGCCGGATGATATTACATACGGCCTTTTCCAGGATCGTACCCGCTACGGCCGCCGGCCAGAGGAATTCCAGCGAACTGATCTCTACCCCAGCCAGCTCACCGATTTCCAGCTCGATCGTTTCCACCATGCTGTCTTCGCCATGCCGTTGCACCTCTTGTTCAGCCGTTTCAAGAATGCTGTAAATGATGGAAAGTTCATGCATGCGGGTAGTTGTTTTTTACGGTTTCAAAATTCCGGCCACCGGTAAGCGGAGCGCATGACAAATATCATTTAAATGGTTGATATTGCTCAGAAGCCGTTACATATTTTGGCAAATACCTTTAACGCCAAATTGCAACGTCTTCCATCTTTCTAAAATTTTTGCCTATGTCGCTGCGTCCCACCCGTGCCAGTTACTACGAAGAACTCCGTCAGCGCGGTTATTCCCGGCGCGATTTTCTGAAATTTTGCGCTACCGTCGCCGCCTACCTTGGGTTGGAAGCCAGCGGTGTCAGCCAGGTGGCGCACGCGTTGGAAACCAAACCCCGCATCCCGGTGATCTGGCTGCACTTTCAGGAATGTACCTGCTGCAGCGAAAGCTTCATCCGTTCTTCCCACCCCATTGTTGCCGATATCCTCCTGGATAAACTGTCGCTCGACTATACCGAGACCCTGATGGCCGCCTCGGGCCACCAGGCGGAAAAGTGTATGCGCGACACCATGGAAAAATACAAAGGCGAATACGTGCTTTGTATCGAAGGCTCCGTGCCTACCGAAGCCGACGGCGTGTACTGCATGATCGGCGGCCGCACTTCGCTCGATATCCTGAAAGAAGTGGCGGCCGGCGCCAAGGCGGTGATCGCCTGGGGCAGCTGCGCTTCCAACGGTTGCGTGCAATCGGCCAAACCCAACCCCACCGGCGCTACGCCGATCCACAAACTGCTCGGCGGCACTACCGTTATCAAAGTGCCGGGTTGCCCGCCCATCGGCGAGGTAATGGCCGGCGTACTGGTGCATATCATCACTTTCGGCACCATCCCTGAACTCGACGGTATCGGCCGGCCCAAAGCCTTCTATTCCAAACGCGTACACGATACCTGCTACCGCCGGCCCTTCTACGATGCCGGTTTGTTTGTAGAACGTTTCGACGACGAAAATGCACAAAAAGGCTACTGCCTGTACAAAGTGGGTTGCAAAGGCCCGCTGACCTACAACGCCTGCGGCGTCACCAAATGGAACAACGGCACCAGCTTCCCGATCCAGTCGGGCCATGGCTGCTTCGGCTGCTCGGAAGAAGGCTACTGGGATGCCGGCGGGCTCTACCTGCGCGCCCAACCGTTCCCGGGCTTCGGCATCGAGTCCGACGCCGACAAGATCGGCACTGCTGCCGCAATCGCCACGGGCGTGGGTATTGCCGCCCATGCTGTGATGACCAATATCCGCAAATCGCGGCTGATCAAGAATCTTGTGGAAGAAGGTAAAGAAGCCGAAAAAGAACTTTAAAACATCATTAAATTATGAGCCAACGTATCGTCGTCGATCCGATCACCCGTATTGAAGGCCACCTCCGGGTGGAAGCCGACATCCAGAACGGGAAAATAACAGATGCCTTTTCTTCCGGCACCATGGTACGGGGCATCGAAAAAATATTGCGCGGCCGCGACCCGCGCGACGCCTGGGC
The DNA here is from genome assembly GCA_023151335.1 of Thermoanaerobaculia bacterium. Classification (GTDB taxonomy): domain Bacteria; phylum Bacteroidota; class Bacteroidia; order Chitinophagales; family Saprospiraceae; genus M3007. The sequence goes on from JAKLJF010000021.1 coordinate 6,980, forward strand.
CTTCGTGGGCCGCGTATGCGGCGTCTGTACTACCGTACACTCCCTGGCCTCCGTCCGGGCCGTGGAAGACGCGCTCGACATCGTCATTCCGCCCAATGCCGAACTGGTGCGCAATATTATGTTTGGCACTCAATATATCCACGACCACGTCGTACACTTTTACCACCTGCACGCGTTGGACTGGGTGGATGTAGTGAGCGCGCTGAAAGCCGACCCGAAAAAGGCCTCCGAAATAGCCCAGAGCATTTCCAACTGGCCGAAAAGCTCGCCGGGCTATTTTTCCGACCTGCAAAAACGCCTCGGCTCCTTCGTGGAAAGCGGCCAGTTGGGTATTTTCGCCAACGGCTACTGGGGCCACCCGGCTTATAAACTCCCGCCTGAAGTTAATCTGATTGCCGTGGCGCACTACCTGGAAGCCCTGGAGTGGCAAAAGGAAATCGTCAAGGTACACACCATCTTCGGTGGTAAAAACCCGCACCCCAATTACCTGGTGGGTGGCATGGCCTGCAGTATCGGTCTCGACGATGTGAGCGCGATCAATGCCGAACGGCTGGCGTACGTGGGCCAGTTGCTGGAAGACGCCAAAGAATTCGTCAACCAGGTGTACATTCCCGACCTGCTGGCCATTGCCCCCTACTATCTTGACTGGGGCGGTATAGGCGGCGGCCTGGGCAACTACCTGGTGTACGGCGACCTGGGCGCCAACGGCTACCGCGACCCCTCGGCCTATAAGTTCCCGGCCGGCGCCATCCTCAATAAAGACCTGAGTAAAGTGCACGAAGTGGATATGCGCGCCGACGCCGAAATCCAGGAATTTATCGACAACTCCTGGTACGAATATCCCGCCGACGCCAAGGGGCTGCACCCCTGGAAGGGTGAAACCGACATCAAATACACCGGGCCGAAACCGCCGTTTGAACACCTGGACACCAAACAAAAGTACAGTTACCTGAAAACACCGCGCTGGAAAGGCAACGCGATGGAGGTGGGGCCGCTCGCCCGCGTATTGGTGGGCTATGCCAGCGGCCGCGAAGACTTCAAAGCCGTGGTAGACAGCACCCTGCAGAAACTGAACGTGCCGGCAGCCGCCCTGTTCTCCACGCTGGGCCGCACCGCTGCCCGGGGCCTGGAATCGATCCTTGTGGCCGACTGGACGCTGGAGTTCTACAACCAACTGATCTCCAACATCCGCAACGGCGATACCCGCATGGCGAACATGGATAAATTTGATCCGGCCAAATGGCCGGCCAAAGCGCAGGGCGTTGGCCATACCGAGGCTCCGCGCGGCGCCCTCGGCCACTGGATCGTGATCGAAGACCAGAAAATAGCCAACTATCAATTGGTCGTACCCACTACCTGGAACGCCTCCCCGCGCGACGGTGAAGGCAAACAGTCGGCCTACGAATCGGCGCTGATGAACACGCCGGTTGCCAAAGACCAGGAACCCCTCGAGATCCTGCGTACCATTCACTCCTTCGACCCCTGCCTCGCCTGCGCCGTACACCTGTACGACGAGGAAGGGAAGCAGGTGAGCCGGGTAAAAGTTTTATAAAATGTCCACGCATAAACTTCGCCGCGTATTTGTATGGGAGTTGCCGGTGCGTATCTACCACTGGGTCAATGCCCTGGCTATTGTAGTGCTGTGTATAACCGGCTACCTGATCGGCAAACCGCCGGCTATCATGTTTGGGGGAGAAGCGCACGAGCGGTACCTGTTCGGCTGGATACGGTTTATACACTTTGTATCTGCCTATATCTTTCTGTTCAATTTTGTATTCCGGATCTATTGGGGCTTTGTGGGAAATAAATACGCCGACTGGAAGAATTTTATCCCCACCAACCGCAAATATTTCCGGGAAATGTGGGAGGTGCTCCGGATCGATATTCTCCAATTGAAAGGGAAGGAACACCTGTCGGTCGGTCATAACGCCCTGGCCGGTTTCACCTATTTTATGATGTTCCTGATGTTCCTGGTGCAGATCATCACCGGATTCGGATTATATGCCGCCATGAGCCACTCCTGGGTCGCGGGCATGTTCGCCTGGGCGCCATATCTGTTTGGCGGCGATTTCGCCCTGCGCCAAATTCACCATATCACCATGTGGCTGTTTATCCTGTTTGCCATTATCCACATCTATCTGGTATTTTACCACGACTATGTGGAAGGACGCGGCGAGGTATCCTCCATGTCCGGCGGCTGGAAATTTATTGAAGAGGAGGTATTTGTTGAAGAACCACAAACCGAAAAGAAACCGGCATAAACGAAAGCCTGCTAAACTACACCTGAACATGGTCTTTCCGGAATGTGATACTAACTATGTGCTCGTGCTCGGCGTGGGCAATTATCTGATGGGCGATGAGGGCGCCGGCGTACATGTGGCCCAGCGCCTGGGTGAACGTGACCTCCCGCTTGGGGTTGAGGTACTCGACGGCGGGACGGGCGGTTTTCACCTGATGGGCATTTTTGAACAATACGAGGTGATTATCCTGGTGGACGCCACCATTGACGGTGAGCCTGCCGGCGCCATTCGTTTGCTGGAGCCCCGTTTTGCCTCCGATTTTCCGCGCTCCATGAGCACGCACGACATCGGCCTGCGCGACGTCGTGGAAGCCCTGCAGATCACCGGGCGCCTGCCGAAGATTTACCTTATCACTGTTTCGGCGGAAGAACTGGAGCCGATGACGATAAAATTATCCCCCGCTGTACAGCATTCCGTTGGGCAAATTGCAGACAAACTGCATACCTTGCTGTGGGATTGGTGGCGGGAGCGCAACCTGGCTTCTTCCGCCGGCGAAACCGAAGATTTTCTGCATACTTTTGCTTAAAATATGCCTTGCTAATAACCCGGACGAATAGCCGCGAATCTTACGTTTACGAAACTTAAAAAGTTTCGTAAACGTAGCGCGGAATTCATCATTTATCACTCATCATTCATCACTCATTTATGGTTCCCGATTGGCTTGTCCAACTGCGCGATTTCATCAGTCAGCCCTGGCCCTGGTGGGTGGGCGGGCTCATGATCGCCCTCATTATGTTTTTGCTGCTGTGGTTCGGCAAAAACTTCGGCATGTCGGAAAACTTCCGCGTTATGTGCGCCGCCGACGGCGCCGACGAAATGAACGAATTTTTCAAGATCAACTGGCGCGACCAGGAGTGGAACCTGCTCGTGGCGCTGGGCGCCGTTTTCGGCGGATATATGGCTTCCCATTATTTTGCGGCCCCCGACGGCACGGTAGCGCATGTATCGGCCGCTACGGTGGAAAGCCTGCGGTCGTTGGGCCTGCAATTTGAAGGCGACCGGGTGCCGCTGGTGCCCGAATGGTACAGTTGGACCGCCCTGTTTAACTGGCGTGGCCTGCTGATGGTCATCGGCGGCGGTTTCCTCGTTGGCTTCGGCGCCCGTTATGCCGGCGGCTGCACCTCCGGGCACGCCATCAGCGGCCTTTCGGCCCTCGAAGCGCCCTCGCTGGTTTCCGTCATCGGCTTTTTCCTGGGCGGCATGACGATGACATATTTCATTTTTCCGCTTATTTTTAAATAACCCCTGTTGCTACGTTTACGAAACTTAAAAAGTTTCGTAAATGCGAGTCAAACTTCAAACTCTTTCGCGCCATGCGCATGTCCCGCTATATTTTCGTAGGAATCCTGCTCGGTTTCACGTTGTATAAAACAGAAGCCGTATCCTGGTTCCGCATTTTTGAAATGTTTCATTTCCAGTCGTTTCACATGTACGGCATCATCGGTACAGCCGTGGTGGCCGGCATATTGATCGTTCAATTCATCCGCCGGTATCACCTGAAATCGGTGGAAGGCAAGGAGATTGTGATCCCGCCGAAAAACAAAACGTATCCGCGGTATATTATAGGCGGCTTTATTTTCGGTTTGGGCTGGGCCCTGGCCGGCATTTGCCCGGCGCCCATGTTCATTCTGCTCGGCAGCGGATACACGGTTTTGATCCTGTTTTTGGCTTCAGCCATGGCCGGAACGTATTTTTATGGGGTGATTCGCAAACGTTTGCCGCATTGAATTACTTTTCACTCCGCCCTGAAGCGGTTGCACACAATCGATCCTGTTTCCCGTCTCGGCCAGGCCCGGAAAGTATCGCTGCGGTGCGATGCATCGGCTTGTATGTGCATATTATTCTCCCGGGGCAACAACGATGACGCCGGCAATACGGCATCCTGCCAAATTTCGTCTTTTTCCCTGCCTTCCGTAAAAGCACCCAGCAACCGGCTCAGCGCCGCCGTTTCGGTGAGGAAACCGTCGTGGCCGTAATGCGAGTCAATACTGGCATATACCGCGCCGGGAATATGCCGTGCCAGAAACTCCTGTTCTTCCGGCGGAAACAAAAGATCGCTGGATATGGAGACGACCAGCGTCCGGGCCGTTACCGTGGTCAAAGCGGTTTCGATGGAAGCGCGGCCCCGGCCCACGTTGTGGGAATCCATGGCTTTGGATAAGGTCCAGTAGGAAAAGGCGTTGAAGCGGCGCGCCAGTTTTTCGCCCTGGTAACGCTGGTACGAGGCCGCCGGAAAATGGTCGGTTTGAGCGCTGTCGGTGGTGTGCTGGGAACGGCCGTAGGTGTGGTAGTGCCGGTAGCTGAGCAGGGCGATACTCCGCGCGGTTTTCAGGCCTTCCAGACCGGCGTCGGGCGCCTCGAGGGGCCAGCTGGGGTCGTTGGCGATGGCCAGCCGCTGACTTTCATTGAAGGCAATGCCCCAGGGCGAATGCAGGGCATTGGTGGCCAGCAGCGCGAGGTTTTTGAACAATCCGGGTTTTTGTATGGCCCATTCCAGCGCTTGTTGCCCCCCCTGCGAGCCGCCGATAAGCAGGTGAATATTCCGGATGCCGAGGTGTTGGCGCAGCAGTTCGTGCGCGTTGGCCATATCGCGGATCGTAATGGCAGGAAAATCGTGATAATACGGTTTGCCGGTAGTTGGGTTGGCGCTGAGCGGCCCGGTAGTGCCGTAACAGGATCCCAGGTTGTTGGGACATATGATAAAATACTGATCCGGATCGAACAGGCAGCCGGGGCCGAACAATCCGGCCCACCAATCGAGCACGTCGCTGTTGCCCGTCAGGGCGTGGCATACCCAGATCACGTTGGAATCGCCGGGCGCGCGTTTGCCCCAGGTGTGGTAGGCGATGTCGACCGCCGGCAGGTTTTGACCGTTTTCGAGGGGAAATGGTAGCGGAGAATGAAATGTGTTTACTAGTGACATGCCGTGGGAGGAGAATAGTGTGGAAAAAAACAACAATTTTAGGTTAATGGTTTCCCCTTAAGCGAATACCACAACATTTAATTTGTACAGACTAAAAACCCGGGCGCCGCCGTTTTCGTTTCAGAACTTTAAATTTAATCAAATATGAGTAACAGACCTTCAGGTATCGAAATCCCACAAACCAGCCAACCCCAAATACCCGCCCCATTCGTAAAAGGCGTTAAAATACATCCACCCCACCCGCGTTTCGACCGCGATGTGAGCGACGGCGGCGGAGAGAGATTTATGGCGTTTTTCTTGGCGATCGCCGTTGCGGGGCTGCTATGGGTGTTTTTCTTTTGAGTATAATGGCTATTAGCCTCATCAGTGATCCTTGTCATAGCATAACCGGCTTGGCAGACTTATCCTTGTGGTGATTATTTTCCCCTTTCTTGGCACTTTCCCCTGGTATGGCTGTCGGGGTATCGTGGTTTTGGCAAAAGCCGATGTTGTAGTGCAGGGGTAAAGGGCAATCAGGGGGCAATTTTTTGCGCACCGGCGCGGCGGCAAAATACATAAAGCCAACCCGGCCGTCACGGCGGACCTCACCTCTAAAACACAACCGGTTATGAGAAGTCTTTTCGTGATTATCGCTGCATTGTCATTACTGCATCGGGCGGGCGCCCAGCAGCTCGAATTTGGCGATGCCCCGGAAGGCGTGATCGCTTATCCCAGGCAGGGCATCGTTGGCATGTTTCCAACCTGCAAAACGGTGGGGCCCTCCAACTGGATTCAACACAACAATTTCGGCGCGTACTTTGGTCCGACTATTGATTTTGAAGGCGATGGGAATGGCGGCTTTTGCCCCCAATTTCCTCCCTTTGACGCCGATGAATGTTATGCCGACAACGACGCCGGCCTGGCATTCCCCCAACCATACACCATATTGCCTTCGCCGCTGCGGGAGGCCCCCTGTCCCAATTCCAGGGGCACTTCGCTGGGGCAGCCCTGTACCGTGGCAGCATGGGGGCAAAACATCGACATTTTTGTGGTGAACAAAATGCCCAATTTAACCACGGGCTATGTAAACGTATTATTCGACTGGGACCGGAATGGCCTCTGGGCGGGCGCATCCCCCTGTCCTTCGGGGCCTGCCCCGGAACACGTGCTGGTCAACTTCAAGGTATCCCAGGGGCCGGGCGGTTTTAGCAATATGTTATCCGTCCTCGGCCCTCCGCCGTTCCTGATCGGGCCGCTGCGGGGGTTTATCTGGGCGCGCTTTACCATTACGGAAAAACCGGTTGTGCTGCCCTGGTTTGGCGATGGCGCTTATGAAGACGGTGAAACGGAGGACTACCTGATCTACGTGGGCGACTACGATTTTGGCGACGCCCCCGAAGGCGCCCTGGCTTACCCGGCCAACGGCGTGATCGGCAACTTTCCTACCTGCATAAATGTCGGCCCGGCAGGCTCCTTTGTCCGGCATGCCGCCGGAAATGCTTTCTGGGGGCCGAAAGTTGATGGAGAAAATGAGGGCAATGCCGCCCTTTGTCCGGCGTTTAGTCCTAATCAATACGACCGCGATGAATGTTTCCAGGATGGCGATGCCGGCCTGATCGCCCCTACGGCTTACACGATCAACGGCGGTTTGGTCATTCCCTGTGTGGGAGCGGCCGGCAAGGCGCTCGATAAGTTCTGTGCCACGGCGCAATGGGGGCCGGAGATCGATATTCTGGTGAACGGGCCGGGAATTGCCAACCTGCTCATCGACTGGGACCAGAACGGCTCCTGGACGTTCAATGCCGCATCGACGTGCGCGGGTGTTGCCGTGCCCGAACACGTACTGGTCAATTTCGTGGTGCCACCGGGCTATTCCGGACCGCTTTCCGGGCTGTTTCCGCCGCCGTTTACCGTGGGTCCAAATGCCGGATTTGTGTGGGCGCGTTTCACACTCTCTGATGTACCGGTACCGAACAACTGGGGGGGCGTCGGCGATTTCCTGGACGGCGAAACGGAAGATTATCTCCTGGAGGTATCCCTCACCAGCGGCCTGCGGGATATTCGCGGCGAAGAAATTCCATTTAACCTCATCCCCAACCCGGCACAGGATGCCTTCCGCATCGAACTGGCATTGCAGAAAACAGAAGACCTGCTGATCGAGCTGACCGGCATAGACGGACGTATCGCGCAGGTGTTGCACAACGCCATGTTACCGAAGGGGAAACACACCCTGGAGTTCAACCTCAAGCAGGCCGGCTTACCCGACGGTTTGTACCTGGTGTCGCTCCGGACGGCGTCAGGCGCCCGGGGGTATCAGCGCCTGATCATCCGGCGTTGAAAGATGGAAGAAGGGCGTTATTTCGGCCCCACCGAATCATACACGATCACTTTCTCCCACAGGTGGCTGTATTCTTCCACAAACCCGAGGTGTACAGGATGTTTCTGGTACACTTCCTCTTCTTCGGGGTTGTTGAAGAACGTCAGCCAGGAAACGGAATAGGTATTGTCGATCACGCCCCGGCTGGTGGCAGCTGGATATCCGATGTAATATTTGCGGAGCACCGGGATTTTGGCGAGTTTTTTCAAGCCCTCCACCAGCTTGTCGCGGTCGGCGGCGCTGGCTGGATTTTTCAGCCAGAAAAAGACGTGATGTACGAAAATTTCTTTTTTAGCCGGTTCGGCGGTAGCGGGCGTCACGCCCAATGCAACGGATGCCAGGGAAGTGTTGTAAAGGAAAGCGCGGCGGGAAAGTTTTTTCATGCGTGCATAAGTTTGTGAAATTTCAGGGATGATTTGCTGCTTCTCTTACCCGGCAAATAACGGGTTTTATATCTTAGAAGATTGTATTCAATATCTGACCTTGCACTCTTCGAAGTAGTTCGAATCGACGTTCATTTAATCAAAGAGGCCTTTTACATTGAATAAAATTTCATTTTGGGACAGCCTGATCATTTCAGGGGCTAAAAGCGCAAATTGCCATACTATTTTAACAGAAGACCCGCGGCGTGGCGCCGAGGTTTCCGGAGTGCGGATTCAAAATCCGTTTCTCCTTTGAGCCTGTATCATATGGTCAGCAATTTCCAATGCGCGCCAGCAAGGCACTGTCGTTACAACCCCTCCACCCACTTCCGCAGCAATCCCTTAAAATCGTCGGTTCGGTACTCCCCTGCCGGAATGCCGCTGGTTCGGCCCACGTTCATAATACCGGCCAGCAGGTCGATAGCATCCAGATTTTGTATCAGGTACTCCTGTTCTGTTTGGCCGGGCGTGGGGATGAGGATGGCCTTTTTACCGAGGGCTACCAGATCCATGATACTGCTGTAACCGGAGCGGCACACGAGGGTCTTGCTGGCCAACAGCACATCATTAAGATCCCTGGAAGTGAGATAAGACACCACTTCCACGTTATCGGCGGCGTAGTAATGTTTTTTGGCCTGCGTCCGGCCCTGTACAAAGATAAACTTTTGCGGCAGCGATATGGCCTGGTCCATCAGTCGTTGTTCCAGGATGCTGCGTTGCGGTTCGGGGCCGGAGAGCACCACCGCTACGTCGTATTCATATTCGCGGTCATAGGCGCGCATGCGGGACAGCACGCCGGCGAAATGGGTTTTGGGGTGTACGGCAGGGCCATGCGAGAGTTCGCCGGAAAGGCAATCCTCACCGGCTGCGTCGGGCACCCACACGGCGTCGAATTTGGACAGGGCCAGGCGCAGCACCCGGTTGGCCGACCACTCCAGTGCGGGACCCGGCACGCGCAGGTGCAGCTGGTGGGTCAGCATGACGCTGTTGGCCCGGCGGCTGAAGCAGCCGTAACGATTGTCTGAAAGGATACCGTTGATGCCCAGTGCGCGCACCGCGCGTTCGGTCACCCATTGCTCGCTGCGCACAGCCCAGACGATCCGCGGCAACTGGCGGCCGATATTCCATACCATGTTGTTCGATTGGTAACGAATACGGTAAGAGGGCAATTCAAGCACCTGCATGTGGGGAAATTCTGCTTTCAGCAGGTGCAGGGCCACGCCGTCAGAGCCTAACACAACTTCGACGCCCAATTGCTCGAGTTCCTGGATCATGGGAATGCAGCGGGTGACGTGGCCGAGCCCCCAGTTGAGCGGTGCAACGAGTATCCGTTTCAAAACAAAGCTGTTAAAGGCAAGCAGATTTTCAAATGGCAATAATTTTGCGACGAAGTCGGGCGTTTGGGTTACATTCGCCTTTGTAAAAGTAAACAGGATTTTGTCTATGAAAAAAATTAATTGGTGGCGCGCCGCATTTTTACTCCTGATGATCGGCATGGTGGTACTGGAAGGGTGCCGGTTGTTCAAGCCCAAATGCGACTGCCCGCATTTCTGATATCCGGGAAAAATTGGCAGCCACTGATGAATATCATGCCGCCACGTATATCCGCACATTGCCCGGAACTTGCATTTTCCTGCAGATTTGCGCCATTATGACCGACCCACATGCTTCCTTGCGCGTCGACGTGGAGCGCATTTACCATCACCTGCTTTCCATCGAGGAAATGTGGGAAAATACGATCATCCGCGTACATCCCCAACAAAGCGCCAGCGCCACCAACCTGCTGCACTACCTGGCGTTGCGCTGCGAAGACCTGCGCGATCTGCAGGACGACCTGCACAATGCCGGGCTTTCTTCACTGGCCAGTTCGGAAAGTCATGCCCTGCGCCAGGTGCAGGCGGTGCTGCAACGCCTGGGGGCTAATATTCCTGAAAATGAAATTTCTCCGATTGACTACCCGATGGCTTCGCGCCTGATCCATCAGCGCGCTTCCGCTTTATTCGGCCCAAAGGTCAACCCCAATATCCCGCACCTGATGGTTACTTTCGACAGCGGTCTGGCCACCGATTACGCGGGCGTAAAAGCCCTGGTACAGGCAGGTATGAATATCGCGCGGATCAACTGTGCCCACGACGGCCCCGACGCGTGGCGCGCCATGATCGCCAACGTGCATAAAGCGTCCCGCGCAACGGGGCACGCCTGCAAAATATACCTCGACCTGGCAGGGCCAAAAATCCGTACGGCCATACTCGGAAAAGGCCGCAAAAAAGGCCGTATGAAGTTATTGCCCGACGACCGCTTTTTACTGGCTGAAGCAGGCGCCAAATTCAACCCGAAAGATAAAGTGGTGGGTTGCACGTTGCCCGGTGTGGTGAAAGACCTGCGCCCCGGCGACCGGGTACTGTTCGACGACGGCCTTTTCGAAGCTGTCGTAGAGAAATGCGACGGCATGCTGGCCAACCTGCGCCTTACCCGCGCTTCGGCGCCCAAAGCGCGGATCAAAGCAGAAAAGGGCATCAATTTCCCCGACACGGAGCTCTCGGTAAGCAGTCTGACCGAGTTCGACAAATCGGTCATACCTTTTGCCCTCGAACACGCCGATATTGTGGGCTTTTCTTTTGTGCGGCAGGCGCAGGAAGTGGCCGAATTGCAAAAATTGCTGCGGCGCAAAAAAAGTCATACGCCGCCCCTCGTCCTGAAGATTGAGACGTATGACGCCGTACAAAACCTGCCGGCGCTATTACTCCAGGGCATGACCGAACCGGCTTTCGGCGTAATGATCGCCCGGGGCGATCTGGCCGTGGAAATTGGCTTCGAACGCCTTAGCGAAGTACAGGAGGAGATCCTGTGGCTCTGCGAGGCCGCCCACGTTCCCGTTATCTGGGCCACCCAGGTATTGGAAACCCTGAACAAAAGCGGCATTGCCACCCGCTCGGAAGTGACCGACGCCGCCCGTGCCGCGCATGCCGAATGTGTCATGCTGAACAAAGGAAAACATTTGCTGGCCGTACTGGCCACCCTGCGCGACATCCTGCACCGCAGCGGCGGGCATCATTTGAAAAAACGGTACGTGTTCCGGCCGTTGAATATCGCGGAGCGGTTTTTAAATAAAAGTTTATGAGGGTTTATGAGGGTTTAGAAGGTTTATGAGGGTTTAGAGGGCTAACGATTACCCACAAAACCGCGCCTTCTAATCAA
>JAKLJF010000220.1 GCA_023151335.1 Thermoanaerobaculia bacterium
CGCAGCGAGAAATCTGGGTAATATTTTGAATATCAATAACTTGTCATGTCGATCCCGAGACTTCGGGAGAGACATCTGAATTATCACGTGCGGTTTTGTGGGTAATCGTTAGCCCTCTAAACCCTCTAAACCCTCTAAACCCTCTAAACCCTCTAAACCCTCTAAACCCTCTAAACCCCTCATACCCCCCACCCGTTTTTCCTGATTTTTACCTAAAAATGTATTTGTTTCCTCATCAACCCACTGCCACTTTTGCAACGTCAATTCGTGCAAACAGCACAAACAGGTTATGAAACGGAACGTCCTTCTTATTTTACTGACAGCGGTTGGCGTAAACTACTTATGCGGGCAGGTTACTATCGAGGTCTGGCCCGGCGACGCCAACAACAACGGACAGGTCAATCACATCGACCTGCTGCAGATTGGGTTGGCATATAACAATTTCGGCCCGGCCCGCGACCAGGTTTATTCCGGCTGGCAGGCGCAAACGGCTACTCCTTGGCCGCTCGTGCTCGGCAACGGCGTGAATTGCGCTTATGCCGATGCAAATGGAGATGGTTTGGTCAATTATTTCTACGACGCTTTTCCAATTTACGTGCATTACGGCCTGCGGCATGGTTCGGAAACGCCGGATGTATTTCCCCAGGGAATGTCAGGCGTCGATCCGCCTTTGTTTCTCGACGAGTCGGCCATGCCGGTTCAGGTGCATTCCGGTACGCAGTTAAACCTGCCGCTGGTGCTGGGCGACGCTGATCAGCCCGTGGAAAATCTGTATGGCCTGGCATTTTCCCTGCACCTGGATCCACAGTTTATCGACATCAACCAGGTAAATGTCAATCTGGGCCAAACCTCCTGGGCTAATCCGGACAATGACCGGATCTACTCTTCTTACAGCGCATCTGACTCCCGTCTGGACGTCGCCTGGGTGCGTACCGATCACAACGAGTACAGCGGATACGGCCCGATTGGAACAGTGTCTATTATTATCATCGACGATGTGGTGAGCATCGAACACGAATTCCATATCCACATTGATTCCATTCAGTTGATCGACCGTTTTGGCAACATGACTGCCGTGGCGGGCGACTCACTGCTGGTCACCATCTTGCCCGACGCCATTTCTTCCGGCGGGGAACCCGGCCTTACCCGGTTCCGGGTCTGGCCGAACCCGGCCAGCGATGCGCTGCATCTTCGCGCGGGTAGCACGATCGAAGAGGTTATCCTGTACGATGCCATGGGAAAAATGGCGGCATACTTCGTTCCGGAAAAATCGCAGACAACGTGGCCGCTGCCCGGCTTGCCACCCGGACTATATTGGATTGAAGCGCGCACCAGGGATCGGGTTTATAAGGAAAAGATAGTCATTAAATAGAAAAAACAAACAACTATACACAACTCAATTCAATTAGAACTATGAAACGATTGTATTTTATTGCTTTTCTGCTCCTGGCCGTATGGCGCCTGGGCGCGATTCCGGTAACCGTATCGGGGCACGTGTTCTTTCAGGACGGCGCCGCCGCCCCCGGCTGGCCGGTAATCATCGGGGCGGATGACCCCGTCAATCCCGGAGAAGTTGCGGTGACGGATGACAATGGTTTTTATTCCATCATCGTTGATTTGCCCGCCGGCGATTCTGTCGTTCTGGTACAGACTTTTGACAACTGCAGCCAGTTTCCGCTCATCGAGTTTGCTCTCATCATTAACCAGGAAGCCACGGCCGATTTTGAACTCTGTTCCGGTACCGGCTGGCCTGATTGCTGGGCAAGCGCCTGGTATCAGTTGCAACAGGGCTTGCAGGTGCAGTTTTTTGGCGATGGTTATGGCGCCGACAGCCTGGCCACTTTCACCTATTCCTGGGATTTCGGCGACGGCAATACCAGTACCGAACAAAACCCGCTGCATACCTACGCCACCCAGGGCTTGTACACGGTATCGCTCACCATAACCTCGGGCGATTGTTCGAACACCGTCACTTTGCCGGTGCATGCGTACCCGGTGCAGAACGTAACGGTGAGCGGACATGTCACCGATCAAAATGGCAATAACGTGCCCTTTTGGTTCGTATTGGTGGAAACCGGCGACCCCGCTAATCCGGTGTACGGCTACACCGATGATCAGGGATTTTATTCCGTAGTTGCCGGGCTACCGCTATCCGCCGTCGATGTTACGGCCAGCACCTGGGATTTTTGCAGCCCCAACGGTATTACGGCCACTGCCCCTATCCTCAACGGTGCAGCACAGATCGATTTCCAGATTTGTTATGATTCTTTCCCGCCGGCGCCGGAATGCAGCGCTTATATCACCTACACCCAAATCGATTCCCTGAGCTACCAATTCTCGGCCAACGCTTATGCCGCCGACAGCCTTGCGACATTCACCTATAGCTGGGACTTTGGCGACGGCAATACCAGCACCGAACAAAACCCAACCCATACCTATGCACAGGAAGGCGTGTATTCGATACTCCTGACCGTCACTTCCGACAGCGGTTGTGTCGCGCTTGCCTGCGAGGTGGTCTGCGCATTTAACGGGGGCGTTATCGACACTTTTTACTACGGCTGCCAGGCTATGTTCGGAGCCGGTTGGGGCGGCGATCCGCAAAACCCGGCCGGCGGCGATCCGCTCACCCTGACCTTTTACGACATGTCATTTGGCAGCGCCCTGAGCTGGTACTGGGATTTCGGCGACGGTGCCACCGATACCGTACAAAACCCAACCCATACTTATGCGCAAAGCGGATTGTACCCTGTTACCCTTACCATCGTCACAGCCGACGGTTGCCAGAGCACGGTGAGCATGGAGGTGTATGCCGGCGATTATCCCTGGACGGAATACGATTGTCAGGCCATGTTCCTGCCCCTTCCGGATAGTACCGGCAGCGGCTTCCTGTTCCTGGATTTGTCCATTGCCAATAACCCGATACAATCCTGGGAATGGCAGTTCGGCGATGGTACTTCCAGCACCGAACAAAATCCGTATCACACCTATTCGCAACCCGGCGTATACACCGTTTCGCTTACCATCACGGCCGATTCCTGCAACAGCATGATCGCTTTCGAACTGGATACGAACGATCCGTTCCACTTTTTCCGTCCCGATGGCGGCGTACTTGGCCTGGCTGCCGGCGCATCCGGCACCGACAAGACGCCACTGCTGGAAAAACTGACAGCCTTCCCCAATCCGGCCACGACGGAACTTATGCTCGCCTTTAACAGCCGTGAGCCGCAGGGCATAGAGTTGTGCGTGAGCAACCTTTCCGGCCAAATGGTCAGCCGGCAAATGATCGACGTGTTGCAGGGCGATAACGCACTTCGCATTCCCGTACAAAACCTGACCCCCGGCCTTTACCTGCTGCAACTCCGTACGGCAAACCAGGTGCAGACGGTGAAGTTCGTCAAAGGTTAGAAGGTTTCTGGTTAGAAGGTTTCTGGTTAGAGGGTTACGGGTTGGGGGGGTAATGAGTCAAGAGAATATTAACCGGCAACCTTCTAACCTTTCAACCTTTAAACCGTTCCATAAAAATAAGCAAAAATACCCAGAAGAATACTCCCGATGAGCAACCCCCATGCCAGGGCTTTGTCCTCACCGATCCTGAGCATAAATCCGCCGGCCAGGATACCGGCTACAACGAGTATGTAATAAGGAATAAGGAATTGCAGTCCGAACATGACAGCAAAAACCAGCGCGATACGGGTAACGATAGGCCAAAGCGTTTTCATGGCGATATTTTTTTGTCCGGGGTGAAGGTCGGGAATTTTCGTCATTGCGTCATTAATCGTCATTAGCGTCATTAGGGTATACCATTAATGACGCAATGACGACGATATCACAAGTACCCCTTTGCCTGCAAGCGGAACAGTTCGGCGTATTTTCCGCCTTTGGCCAGCAGTTCCTCATGGCTGCCCAGTTCGAGCAGTTGGCCGTGTTCGAGGAAAAGGATACGATCGGCCATACGCACGGTACTGAAACGGTGGCTGATCAGCACGGCGGCTTTACCTTTCATCAGTTCGGCGAAGCGCAGAAAAACTTCGTGTTCGGCACGGGCATCGAGCGCGGCGGTTGGTTCGTCGAGGATCACCAGTTGGGCGTCGCGCATGTAGGCTCTGGCGAGGGCTACTTTTTGCCACTGTCCGCCGGAGAGTTCCACGCCGCCCAAAAAGCGTTTCCCAAGCATTTGGCCGTATTTTTTAGGTAAAGTTTCCACCACGGAATCGGCCAGGCTTTTTTGGGCGGCCCCTTCGATGCGGGGCTGATTTTCTTTTTCAGGAATGTTGCCGACAGCGATATTTTCACCGGCAGTAAACATAAAACGCACGTAATCCTGGAAAATAATTCCGATTTCCCGGCGCAGGTCTTCCGGGTCGTATTCGCGCAGGTCGACGCCGTCGAGCAGTACCCGTCCTTCGGTGGGTTGGTAGAGGTTAGCGAGGAGTTTTACGATAGTGGTTTTGCCGGCGCCATTTTCGCCCACCAGCGCAAGTTTTTCGCCGGGTTTCAGGGTAAAGTTCAGGTTTTTTAAAGCCCAGGTATCGCTTCCCGCGTATTTAAAACCGACATTTTCAAAACGGAAACCTTCGCGGATCGGCCTCGGTACCCGCCGGGCGCCGTTGAGTCTTTTGGACAAGGGTTCCAATTCCAGAAAATCGAATAGATCCTGGAGGTATAACGAGGTTTCCCCGATCCGGGAAAAGCGGCTGACAATACCCTGCAACAAACCCTGCATCCGGCTGAATGCCCCGGCCAGGAAGGTGAGGGTGCCGAGGGTGATCGTTCCCATCACCGTTTGACCAATTACAAAAATGTATGCGGCATAATAGGAAGCTGTGCCTACCGCCGAAAAAAAACTGCCCCAGGCAGCCCGGCGGAGGGCGAGTTTCTGGTTGGCCAAAAAATATTTGTGGGAAATGACTTTAAAGCGGTCGGCGATGAAGTTTTCCATGCCGAATATTTTGATCTCCTTGGCGGTTTCATTGCTGGCGCCGATATAACGCAGGTAGTCGAGTTCCCGGCGTTCGGGCGTCCAGGAGCGGGTGAGGGAATAAGACTCCTGGTTGAAACGGGTTTCGCCGATAAAGGAAGGAATGACTGCCACCACCAGGATCAACAGCAGCCAAGGGTTGAATGCCACCAGCCCGCCGGCGAGGAAAACGACGGTGATCAGATCCTGGGCCTGCGACAACACCATGCTCATCAGGGCCGTCCGGCCCGCCGTTTGGGTGCGTGCGCGTTCGAGTTTGTCGTAAAAAGCGGCGTCTTCGAACTGGTACAGGTCCAGGGTGGCCGCATGCCGGATGATCCGTACCGAAGAATCGTTGTTTACCAGGTCGCCCAACAGGCTGTCAATGAGTGTGATGGCCCTGTTCAGCAGGGTGGACAACACGGCAAGCCCAAACTCCAGGGCTACCCAAAACCATACGGGGTGCGCCGGCGAGGTAATACCGGCTCCGTTTGCGCCATCGCCGATGGCTTTTACCACGTGGTCGATAATTTCCTTGCCCACATACAACATCGACAAGGGAATGCCCGATTGCAATAAACGCAGCGTCACATTCCATACGGTCAACCCCGGCGAAACCGCCCAGATCATGCGGAAAAACCGCGGTACATTGCGCAGGGAATTCAGTTGATCTGAAAATCCGGCACTTTTATTCGCTTGAGCCATTTTGAATCCTTTATCCCAGCGTCTTTGCTGCATTTTTTTCTCTGCCACTAAACTATAAACCCGGAAAAAAGTTTCCCTTTGCGATCCTGACCGCCTTCGAACTTCATTCCGAGGCATCTGGATCAAACTTCAAACGTTAAACTTCAAACTTCAAACTCAATTTTATGCTTTCCAAATCGGTTCAATCCAAACTCAACGATCAGATTCAGAAAGAGGCGCTTGCCTCCCGCGCTTACCTGGCCATGGCCACTTGGGCCGAACAACAGGGACTCCCGAACATCGCCAATTATTTTTACAACAGCTCCAACGAGGAACGCGACCACATGTTGCAACTCTTCCGGTACATTAATGCCAACGGCGGCACCGCCAGGCTGGAAGAAAAGGGTGGGAAAGTGAAGGAAAACTTTAAAAACGTGCAGGACGCCTTTAAACACGTGTACGACCTGGAGCACAGTGTCACGGTGGCCATCAATGAAATTGCTACCTGGTGTCTTCAAAACGGGGAACACGCCACCTACTTTTTCCTCCAGCCTTTCGTGCTTGAACAACAGGAGGCTGAAAACAAAGTGAGCGAAATCCTTACCATTATCGAACGGATGGGCTTCGAGCCGCGCAACCTGTTCTATTTGGACAAACAATTCAAAAAGATCAACGAAACGGGCGCAACCGAAGGTTGAGCAGGTTTAACGGATTGCGGATTACGGATTACGGATTGACCCGGCGCCTGGCATTATATTTCACTTGGGGGAGAGACTGTTCAAAATACAGTTTTTATCTCTTTGAGTTTAATCTTTTAAAAAATTGAAATTCAAATAGTTGTGGAATTTGTATTTTAGTTTTGACACAGATTTTTGAACATTCCCCACTTGGGGATAGGTCTCAATACCAAGAGCAGGGTCAATCCGCAATCCGTCCCGAGGTCTCGGGACAATCCGTAATCCGCAATCCGTAATCCGCAATTCGCTTAATCTTCACAACCCCATTTTCACCAACGCCATTGCCAGCGCGGCGTTTTCCTCTTCTGGCGTCAGTTCGCGCAGCAGGGTCAGTGCGCGGGGATTGGGGCCCGACTTGCGTTCCGGGTTACTGAGTGAAACCGCGGCGGCATTGCCCACTACAAGCGGCGATTGTGATTCGTCGCCGCGGTTGTCCAGCCGGGCCAGCACACGGGAGCCTTTGCCCGGCGCCAGCAGGTTGCCGTCGATATAGAGGCCGAAAGGTTGGCCGTTGAGCCAAATTTCCGTTTCCCGGCCTTTTTTCCGGAGTATAAATTCCCGGTCGCTGGTGCGGGCCAGGGTGAGTTGCACTTTTCCGGCGTTTTGCGTCACATAACCCAGCACGGGTTCCTGGTAAATAGTCGTCAGCTGGCCGGAAGAAACGGGATCGAACCAGCCCGGTTTTTTTTCGTTGATCCGGTTCAGCGACAAAAGCCCCAGCATTTCATGATCCCAGGGTACCAGATTGGCCGATTGTTTTTTCAGCCGCGTGCGCAGGGATTCCAGCAAACGTTTGAACGCTTTGCTCTCCGGGTTCCAGGCGATTTGCCCAAAAACCCGCGCGATGAGGTAAACCACGCCGACGACGAAAAACGCTATGGTTAACAGAACGGTCATCAGTCCAAAAAGAATTTTCATATCCGATCGGGTATTGCGATGTTTGATGTATAAATATTTAGCCATTATTTTTGCTTGTTCCCTGCAAATAAGGCCCCTCTGTCAGTATTGGGAGCCGGATTGTTCGGCCAATCTTCGCTTATGATCGAAGAAAACCCGTAAAACAAGTACTTTAGTCCCAAACACTGCCTGTTCAATCTTCCCGTATGAAGGTGTTTCAAGTTGCCGACGAAATCACGCTGGTACACAGCGGCCCGGACTATTTCGGGCGTTTGGTCCGCCTGATCGACGAGGCACGGGAAACCATTCACCTGCAAACATACATTTTTGAAGCGGATGAAACCGGTCAAATGGTGGCCGCGGCATTGAAACGCGCGGCTGCCCGGGGCGTCCGTGTACGTGTGTTGGCCGACGGTATCGGTTCCAGCCGTCTACCCAAGCCGTTTATTCAGGATTTATTGTCGGCCGGCGTGGAATTCCGGTTTTTCAAACATGTTATTTCCTTGTGGAAATGGAGCTTTGGCCGAACGAT
>JAKLJF010000221.1 GCA_023151335.1 Thermoanaerobaculia bacterium
GCTTAAAAGACGCCTTGTACACCTAAAAAACGGGTAGCGCCCGAATACCGGACACTACCCGTTCTATGAGTGATGAGTGATGAGTGATGAGTGATGAGTGATCTGTGAACTCGCATCACTCATCACTCATCACTCATCACTACTCTATCACGATCATCTTCTTCGTCGCGCTGTTGCCTTTCGAGTCAAGTTGGTAGAAGAGGATACCCGGCACGAGGTCGCTCCGCTGGAGCGATACCGTGTTCAGGCCCTTGGCGTATTCGCCTTTTACCACTTTGATCACGCGGCCTTCGGCGTTGCTGACGGTCAGCGTAGCCGCACCGGCTTCAGGTAGGTTGAACGCGATGTTGGTCGTGCTGGCTACCGGGTTCGGCGTGTTTTGCATCAGTTCGAAGCCTTCGCCGGCCAGTACCGTGCCGTTGGCGCCGTTGAAGCGGAGAACGACCGTCATTACGTCATTCGTCGCTGCGTCAAGACGCGGCGGGTAGGCTTCCGCTTTGGTAATGCGGCTGCCGGCACTCAGCATTTGGCTCAGCGCACCGTTTTTCGTGGCACGGAAGCGGATGGCGAATTCGCCGGCGTTACCGTCCACGGAAGTGGTGATGGCATCGGCGAACACACCGAAGTTACCGGCCGTCATGTTTTCGCCGGGCAGTACTTCTTCCACTTCCAGTCCGTTGAAGTTCAGGGTGAACTGGTAGCCGGCCAGTTGTTCGGCGGCTTTGAAGCGCACGGTCACGTTTTCACCAGCCTGCACGTTTTGGTCGGCCACGTCGAAGAAGGCCGTACCGGCGGAGCGGTCGGTGGTGTTATCGGTGAGGTTGGCAGTCGCAGAGCCGTTCACGTCGCCCACCTTGACGGCCACGAAGTCGTCGGCGAAGTGGTTGATCTGGATGTTGGCCACCGATTTCGTTTCCGGGAACACTTCCTGGAACGGGTTCGACGGGTTGGGGAACTGGTAGGTTTTATCTACAAAACGCCAGCTGCTGTTGGCGGGCAGTTCGTCGTGCAGACCAAGGATCAGTTTGCGCAGTTCCACGATGTCGAAGGTGGTGATCGAGCGGCTGTTGTTAGCGTCGGCAGCGATCATCTTGTACGGGCTGGTCATCGGTTCGAGGCCCAGGATGTGTTTGTTGATGATCACCAGGTCGAAGGTGGTCACGCCGTTGAGCGGGTCGTCGTCTTTGGTGGGCGTCACCACGTAGTTGGAAGCCAGCGGTACCGCATTGCTGAATACATACAGGCCGCCGTTGTCCGACATATCGAACATGGATACCGGCGGCAGGCCGTTGGGCGGTGTGCCCTGCAGGGCTACGTGACCGTCCATGAGGCCTTTATCGGTTTCCGTTTTCAGGGCGCCGGCTACGGTGGCCTGCGAGCCGGTCGGTCCGCATACGCCCATGTTGTCCTGTACGATGACGTAGGTTTCGCAGTAATCGGCATTTCCGGCGATGTCAACCGACCAGAGTTCCACCAGTTGGGTGCCCAGTTCGTCGCAGGTGAAGGTTACGCTGGTTTGCGGCGTGCCGTCAGGGTTGGTCGGGAAGCCCGTGCCCGTGCCCGATTTGCGGATGCCGATCTTCAACTGGCCCGAGGGCGTACAGTTGTCCTCGGTGTATTGCAGGAAGTCGGATGCCCACAGCGTGATCATGCCAGTCGGCATAATGTTGACGCTCAGGCCGTTGATGCACACCACGGTCGGTTTCTTGCAATCTTTTACCACGAAGGTGTATTCGCAGATCTGCTCGTTGCCGCAGCCGTCGTCCACGATCCATTTGATCTTGTGCGTACCGTAGGGCAGTTCAGGAATGAGGTAGGTATTTTGCTGTTGCTGGGTGTTCCAGCGCACACTGGCCACTTTTTTGTTGCCGTTTACGGTTGTTTGCAGGGCAAAGCCGTACTTCTGGTTGGGCAGTACCGGACGCTCGTCGAACTGGCGGGCCGTGCCGCCGATGAAGTTCGGATTAGCCGCATTACCGAAGAAAACGGTATTGTAGCCGGGCAGGTTGGTGCTGCTTACCACGGTTTCCATGTTGCCGTCGCCGTCGAGATCGAGGAACAGCAGGTAACGCACGTTTACGTTCGAACCGGAGCAGAGGTCGGTGGTTGTGATCGACAGATCGGTTGGCGCTTCGCAAAGGTCGTGGCTGTTGATGCTGGCGTCGTACCAGTACATCTCATTCCAGAGCTGCGGATCGTTGGGCGTCAGGTCGCATATTTCGACCGGGCTGGCCGGGCAGTTTTCCACGATGGGTTTCTGCGTATCGATCACTTTAATGATCTGCTTGTATTTGTAGCAGTTGGCGTTGGCGTTCCAGAACATCGAATAGTTCGTGGGCGTGGCGCCCGGATTGATCGCCACCACCGAGGGCGCCCAGGGCGCCGGCGTTCCGGCGGGCGAAACGGTCGGCCCGGTCAGGTTGTTCGGGTGGTTGGTGATCGCATTCGGGTTCGGATTGGGAACTTCGATGCAACCGGCGTTCGGATCATAGGTGCACCAGTTGATGATGGTCCAGGTGCGTTCTATTTTATAGCAGGCATCGGGTACCACGGTGAATACCTGATCCTGGAAAGAAACGCCGAGCAGCTCGCAATCTTCGCCGAAAAATACCGGCGCGCCGTAATTGCCCGTACCGTCGCAAACGGTTACGATCACGTCGTTCGGGAAGCGCAGGAAGTAGTTTTGTTTGTAATTTACGATGATACGCTGGGTGCAGGTGGTGCTTTGACCGCCGCAGTCGATAGCGCGGAAAGTGCGGGTGATGGTACCTTTATTACAAACGGTGTCGAACTGGGTGAAGTTGACCGTGGCCGTGATGGTATCGATGCAGCAGTTATCGGTCGCCGTGGCCATGCCGTAAGCCCAGAGGCTTGGGTCGAAGTTCTCGCAGGACACAGTTACGTGCGCCGGCGGGGTGCAGGTGGGTTTGAGTTTATCATCCACGAACACCTGCACCATGCAGTCGTTGGCGTTCCATTCCTCGTAGTCGAGGTCCACCTCGCCAGCCTGTACCGGTACGTCGTACACGCGGAATACCACGGTAATGGTATCGCCGATGTCTTCGCAGCAGAATTTAACCTGGTCGTAGAAACGGTTGCTGGGCTGGCAGCCGTTGGGATCCATACGGCGGACTTTGAAGTACACCTGCGAGCAATTGTCGTAGGAGCCGTCGTCGAAAGTGGAGGCGTTGACGAGGATCATGCCGTTGACGCCGAGGGAAACCTGCGTGAATTCGTCGCAGACAGCGGCCGGCGGGGTGTCGTCTTCCACCGTGATAATGAACTGGCAGGTGCTGGTATTGCCACAGTCGTCTTCCACGATATAGGTCATCAGGGTTTCACCGATCGGCAGATCATTGGCATAGCCCAAAACGCCGAGGGTATCCGGATGCCAGAGGTTATTGCCGGGGAAAGTCGTCAGCGTACCGTTAACGGTTTTACCAACGCCGTTGATGGAATAGACGGCTTTGATCGATTTGATACGCGAGCAGGCATCTTCGATGATCACGTCGGGCAGGTCCAAATCCTTCTCGCAATCGAAAGGATTGGTACCCACGGTGATATTGTCGGGACAGGCGATTTCTGGCCCTGTGCTGTCCTGTACCTTGATCACCTGAATGAAATACAGGGGATTGGTGGTCGGGGGGAAAGGTGAAGTGGGCAGGCACCAGTCGTACACGGTCCAGGTGCGCAGAATTTTGTGGGTTCCGTCGCAAACCGGCAGTATCTGGTCGGAATACGCCACGTTCAGTTCACAGAACGAGTTTTGCGGGTAGAACTTAAACGTTTGCCCAAAACGAATCACATAAGGAGCGCCCGTGGCCGAGGGATCGGTATTCGGGTTTTCGCAGGAAACCGTTACATCCGAAGGGAAAAGTACGCTGCCTACGTGTATGCGCTTGAAATAGAGGTACTGCGTGCAGCTGGCCTGGTTGCCGCTCTGGTCGATTGCCGTCCATACCCGTTTCACATAGGCACTGACATCCTGCTGGCCGTTGATGACGTCGTTGCAGTTCAGGTCGTGGTATGTGTCGATGTATTGCAGCGTGTAGTTGCCGCAGTTTTCATTGACCTCCGGATATGCATCGTCGATATCCAGGGTGTTCAACAGATAGTCGGGCGCGTAGTTGGTCAGCGCGCAGGAGAGTTGTAAATCGGTGCAAATGAGTTGAGGCGCCAGTTTGTCCTCGATGTGCATGTAACCCCAGCAGGTGTTGCCACTGTTCAGGTCGCGTACGCGCACCTGGATCGTCTGGTTGATATGGCTGCTGTTGACAATGGCCGGAACCCAGGCGCCATTGATTTTCATTTCAACGACCAGGTTACCATTCGGACAGCCGCCCCCCTCCAGGATCATGTCGGGCTGGACCTCCACGGTGCAGTCCTGATCCAGGGATATTTGAACCAGGTTATTGCAGACGAGGGTGCATTGGCCCGTGGCCGCGGCATTGACCGTGAGGACAAGCGCCAGGGACAGCAGGTAATTCCACACCTTGGAAGTCTTTGTAAAAATTGATTGTGTCATGAGAGATTAGAAAAAAATTTTAATTAAACAATGTTGTTTACTAAACAAGTATGGATTATCGTCGATGTTTGATGATGCATGTTTTTTGGCCCTGCAAAGAAACGCAATCCACCCATAATCATAAAAATTTAATATGTTTATACAAGTGAATCATGTTTCCACAAAAACAGTGCCTCAAATTAAAAAAATTTACCTGTGGGAGGGTATTTTAACATAGGTTGAGCAGGTTTAACGGGTTGAGCGGGTTTAACGGGTTGAGCGGGTTGAATTAACCGCTTAATCCGATAAACCGGCTCAACCCGTTAAACCCGCTCAACCCGTTAAACCTCCTTAAACCAAATTGTTTTCAAATGCGATCTTGATCAGGCTGGCGGTGTTATTGACGCCGAGTTTGCGCATAATGTTTTTGCGGTGTACGCTGACGGTTTGGTCGCTGATAAAGAGTTTTTCAGCGATGGCCTTGTTGTTCAGTACCTGGCCGATGTAGCGCATGACTTCGATTTCGCGGCGGGTTAGGCCGAATTTACGGGCAAAACGGCTTTCCGGCAAAGCCCCGTCGCTGCCGTTGCTCACCACGCCGCGGTCGGTCAGGGATATACCTTTACCGACAAATGTTTTGCCGGCCATCACGTCTTCAATAGCGCGGAGCAATTCATCTCTGGATGTGGATTTGAGCAAAAGAGCGTCGGCGCCGGCGCGGAATGCGGCCTTTACCAGGCGGGCATCGTCGAAAAGCGTGAACACCAGCACGCGCAGGTTCGGATAATTTTTTTTGAAAACGGACAACTGCTTGAGCCCTTCGCCGTCTGAAAGATTCATATCCATCAGCAACAAATCAACGGGAAACAATTTCAACAGCTCGGTAATGCCATTCTCCTGCTGCACCACGCCTTTTAGTTGAAACTGAAACCGCGCGGCAGGAACCGTCAGGACGTTTCGTAAACCTTCGACAAAAATCGGATGACCGTCGGCGATCAATACATTCAGGGATTTTACGGCAGGAATCGTCATACGCGTATTATTCAAAATACTATGAGTGGCAATTTCCGTACCAAATTCTGCCTGATTTTGCCTTTTGGCCGACATTTCCCTTTGTCGCTGCCAAATGGAATGTTTTGTTAATTTTGCGCATCTTTTAATCCATTAATCGCTTACGGAACGATGAAAAAGATTTGCACGCTCTTCCTGTTGACCGTTTTGGTAATCCCATTTGGCTGCGACAAAAACGATGATACGCTTTTGGTGCGCGCACTCACCCATAAGTCGACGGAATACGAGGGCCGTCTGGCCCATGAGTGGATGGAACTGGGGTATCAGATGATCAGGGACAATTACCTCTACGGCCCGCACGCCGCCCGTATCTACGGATATCTGGGCCTTACCGCCTGGGAATCGGTGTGCCGCGGCCTTGAATCGGGCAAAAGTATGGCCGGGCAGATCAACGATTATACCGGGGCCGCGGCATTCGACTATAGCAAAGTTTATGATTGGGGGATCGTCCTGTGTACTGCCATGCGAACTGTTTTCCCGGAAGTGATAGACAATATTAATAACGCCCAACGCAGCCAGGTGGATATGCTGGCTTCCCTGCAGGAAACGGAAATGATGCAAAAAGGGCTCAGTGAACAGGAGCGTCAGGATTCCAAAGACCTCGGTGTCCGCATCGGTCAACGTATCGTGGAACGTATCCGGAAAGATGGCCGGGAACTGATCCGGAATATCGTACCTGTTATTCCTACAAGGGACGACTCGCATAAATGGTATTGGGATGCCAATACTTTGGGGCAATCGCCGGTAGAACCCTTATGGAGTACGGTGCGCACTTTTGTGACAGATAACGCCCAGACTTGCGAACCGGCTGCTCCTTTTCCCTATTCGGAAGACCCGGCCAGCGATTTTTATCGCGAAGCGAAAGAAGTACACGATGTGGAACGGACGTCCGAACAGAAGGCCATTGCTTATCACTGGGAAAACGGCCCGGGCCGCACCTGCAGCCCGGCCTGCCATTGGGTGAGCATTGCCCAACAACTGTTGAAACGCGACAATAATAACCTCGCTGTGAGTGCCAAAGCCTATTGCCTGCTCGGCTTTGCAGCAGCCGACGGATTCAGCGCCGGCTGGTTTGCCAAATATAAGTATTTCCTGCTGCGTCCGGTCACTTATATCCGCGAGCTGATCGATCCGGCCTGGAACCCGATGATCGGCACGCCGCCTTATCCGGATTACACCTCCGGGTCTTCCATCGTCGGCGGCGCTGCGCCAATGGTACTGAGCGAAATCTTCGGCGACGTGGGCTTTGTAGATAAAACCCACCTCGGCAGCCCGCTTTACACCCACGACGGCGGCCCCTTCGTTTTGCCGGAACGCATATTCCCCTCGCTCACCGCGGCGGGCGAAGAACAAATGCTCAGCCGGATCCTCGGCGGCGTCCACTACCGGCGCGCCTGCGAGGAAGGTTTGAAAACGGGGCGCTGTGTGGCTCAGACCATTTTGGCAAGGGTTGATTTTGGGATATAAACGCTAAACTCATTTTGACTGTGCATCCCCTGTACCCACACCTGTTCACGCCCCTCGATCTGGGATTTACCACGATCAAAAACCGCATCCTCATGGGGTCGATGCACACCGGACTGGAGGAGGAAAAAGGCGAGCTCCGGCGCCTGGCAGCCTATTTTGCAGCCCGCGCGCGCGGCGGCACAGGTCTGATGGTTACGGGTGGTATCGCTCCCAACCGGCAGGGCTGGCTGGCGCCGTTCGGCGCCAAACTAAGCGCGACTTCGGAAGTAAAAAAACACCGCGCCGTCACCTCGGCTGTACATGATGAAGACGGAAAAATTTGCCTGCAGATCCTGCATGCCGGTCGCTACGGCATGCATCCCCTGATCGTGGCGCCCAGCCCGCTGAAGGCGCGTATTTCGCCGTTCCGCCCCTGGAAAATGAGCCGGCGCCTGATCCGGGCCACCATCGGCGACTTTGCCCGCACGGCTGCCCTGGCCCGTGAAGCCGGCTACGACGGCGTGGAGATCATGGGCAGCGAAGGGTACCTGATCAACCAGTTTATCGTACCCCGCACCAACCATCGCCGCGACGAATGGGGCGGCTCCTTTGAAAACCGCATCCGTTTTCCCCTGGAGATCATGCGCGCCGTACGCGAAAAAACGGGGAAGGATTTCATTGTCATTTTCCGCGTGTCGATGCTCGATCTGGTGGAAGAAGGCAGCAACTGGGAGGAAGTGGTTGCCCTGGCCCAGGCGCTCGAACAGGCCG
>JAKLJF010000222.1 GCA_023151335.1 Thermoanaerobaculia bacterium
CGTGGTATCGGTGTCTACCGGTATGCTCGGCGGTATCCGGGCGGCGCTGGCCATGCAACAACTGGTACTCGGCATTTCGGGGTATCCCATCCCGCAGATGTTGCCGGTTGGCCAGGTCAGCCAGCGTTTCGACGGGGAAGGCAATCTGCTCGATCCCTCCTTTGAAAAGAATATCGACACCTTCCTGCGCCATTTCACCTGGCTGGCCGAAGCGGTAACGGAGAAGAAAATAGCCGACGACTTGCGACTTACGACTGTTGACTTACGACTTGGGGTCGCCGGGTCTGTTTTGAATTTGAAGAACAGATCAACCATTATCCGGCAACCCCAAGTCGTAAGTCAACGGTCGTAAGTTGTAAGTCGTTAAACCGGCGGATCGGCCGGCGTATTCGGGTTATTGTCCCGTTCTACCGTCGGGTAGGGATAGAAATTGCGGCTGCGTTCCGGATTGGCGTCGTTGGGCCCTGGCCGGCCGAAGCGACGGCTGTCTTCCAGTTTCAGACCCGACATGTACAGTTCGATACAACGCTGACGGTAAATATCGAGCAGGATATCGTCCTTGTTGTTCGGACCGGAATAAGCAGTGCCGTTGGCATTCACGCCGAAAGGATCGCCGGTTTTGGTACGTACGGCGTTGAGGGCGGTCACGGCCTCGGTAAGCAGGTCCTTGCGGGCATAACATTCTGCCTGTATCAGCGTGATTTCACCGGGCAGGTACACCGGGATGGGATCGGCATCGGATTTGAAAAAGCCCTGAACCTTCACGGGTACTACATTGGCGCCCAGATAGAAAGCAATGCGGCCATCGTTGGCGTCGGGTTGCAGCGCGGCCGGCAAACCAAAGTTGGGCAGGCCGTTATAGGTGTTGTTGTTCACCAGCGAGGTACGGAACACCGGATTCGGGTTAACGGTCTCGTACTTGAAGATTGATTTTTTCGCCTTGTCCACCTTGTTGGCAGCTGTCAGCGCGTCGTCGTATTTGTCGAGCATCAGGTTATAGCGGGCCAGCAAGGCGTATATCGTATTCTTGATGTCGATGTCGGTACCCACTTTCGTGTTGAAAAAAGCGGAAGGCGGCGTTGCCTCCGCAATGGGGGCCGCGGCGTTGAGCAAATCCACGGCTTCCTGCAGGGCGTCGGCGCGCGATTTGAACGCCGGGCGTTTGCCCGCCAGAAAATCGTCGGCGCGAACCACCTCGGTGGGTACCGATTCCCAGAACTGAGCCATAGTACCGATGGCCAGGGCTTTGAAGAAATGACCGTATACCCGGATCATTTCCGTGGTGCCTGTTTCCCGCACGTTCTGGTAGTTATCAATCAGCAACTGGGCGTTTGTTTTGATAATGTTGGAACTCGTCCAGATATTGACCAAAAAGGCGTTGTTGCCGCCCACGGTGCCTTTGCCCGCTTCCAGGGCCGCCAGTTCACCGTTACCGGTGTTGATCACGTACAACTCTTTGGTGGTCAGCCCATTGGCCGACACCATGTTGTACAGCGCGCCGGTAGCGCCCACCGAATACTCTTTTTTCAGGCCAACGATAAGGGCAGTCAACCCTTCGGCGCTTTTCACCACCTCGCCGCCGTCGGCAGCATTCGGGTTGACGAATTCTTTTTCACAACCCGCCAATAGAAACAGCACGGGCGTGAGGAGATATATGATGCGTTTTTTCATTTTTTTATTTGTTTAATTATAAACCTTATAAACTTTTATAAACTCTATAAACTCTATAAACTTCATAAACCATCATAAACATTTCAGAACCTTCCATTCAGCCGGATCATAAACGACTGCGGAATAGGCACGTTGCCGAAATCGTCGCCGCGCACCTGGTCGTTCTGGCCGGCGGAGTTGGTTTCCGGGTCGAAGCCGAGATAGTCGTCGAAAGAGATGAGGTTGCGGCCCAGGAAGCTGATGCTGAGGTTTTCAAACGTGCGGCCGATACGGCCGAAGTTGTAGCTCAGACCCAGTTCGCGCAACTTGATAAACGATCCGTCTTCGATATGTTCTTCCTGGATGCGCTGGCCGGTGACACCGCCGGCAACGGAGGCCACGTATCCGCGGGCCACTTCGCCTTTGAGTTCTTTTTCTGCGAGTTCGCCGAAACCGACGTTATTGCTGGTGATCCGGTTCCAGTTATACACTTCGGCGCCCATGTAGGCGTCGAACTGGAAGCTGAAACTCAGTTTTTTCCAGGTCAGCGTCGAGCTGATCGCGCCCACCCAGTCGGGTAAAGGGTTGCCCAGCGTTTTGCGGAGTTCCTGGGTGCCGGTAGTCAGCGGCTGGCCGTTGGCGTCGCGCATGGGCACGTACACGCTGCCGGCATAGCGATAGATGCGATCCTTCAGCGCGCCGGCGGGCAGGCTGGCTTCGTTGAATTGCGATTCAAGGATGACCAGGCCGCGTTCGGGCTGTGCCAGGCCCTGGGAAGTGAGCAGGAGGGAACCGTCGTCGTTGCGGGCATAGTAGCGACCGAAGAAGATACCGAAGGGTTCGCCATTCAGCGCCGACTGGGCGCCGTCGCTGCCGCGCAGGGAAAGCACGCCCTCGAGGCCGGATACTTTGTTGCGGTTGGCGGAAAAATTCAAACCGATGTCCCAGGAGAAATCGCTGCCCCGCACTGCCTCGGCTTGCAGGAGCAATTCCACGCCTTTGTTGTTCATTTTGCCCACATTCGTCACCAGCGTGGTGCCGCCGATGGAGGGCGGTATAACGCGGTTGAACAACAGATTGTCGATATCCTGGTTGTACCAGGTAAAGCTCAGGCCGATACGGTTGCGCAGGAAAGCCAGGTCGAAGCCGGCTTCCGTTTCGGTCATCACTTCGGGTTTCACATCCGGGTTGTTCAAGGCACGGGGCGGCGTCACGGCGGGCAGGTTGTTGAGCAGGGTACCGGCGAAGTTGTTGAAGCGGTCGTAGGGGCCGATACCGGTCAGGTTGCCGGCTTGGCCGTAGGAGGCGCGGAGTTTGAGCGTGCTGACAAGCCTCGATTGAAACAGGCGGGAGGCCACCCAGCTCATGCTCGCTTTGGGATAGAAGTTGGTCTGGTTGTCGGTGGAAAAAGCGGAAGAACCGTCGATCCGGCCGGCAAGGGTCAGGAACACCTGTTCGTCCCAGCCGAAAGTTTCCTGCAGGAAGTAGCCGTTGACCGACAATTGTGAAATGAACTGTTGCGGGAGCGTGAACAGGTTGGAGGCCGCCGAGATATTCCGGATCAGGGGCGTGAGGTCGCGGCCTTCCTGCGCGGTAATGTCCGAACGCAGGCGCTGGTACTGATGGCCGGCGGTCGTGGTAGAGGTCAGTTTGGCGCCGAGTGTGGTTTCGTAGGTCAGCAGCAGGTCGCTGTTGTACTGTGTCAGGTTCGAGTTGCCAACGGCCACGTAGCCGTCGGGGAAGAAGGTAGCCGCTACACCCGGATAAGGAATACGCGGATGGTATTCGTTGCCCTGCAGGCCGTAGTGGTCGATACCGAAGGTATAATCGACCCGGAAACCTTTAAAGGGGAAAAGTTTCAGACCGATGTCGGCAATACTGCGGTTGGTGCGCTGGGTGATGTCGAAGGTTTCCACCACGGTGAGCGGATTTACCCGCACCTGCTCCACCGGTTTGAGCGTACCGTCGGCATTGCGCTCGGTAATATCCCACACGTTGTCGATAATAAAAATAGTGCTGATCGGGCTGAAGAAGTTATTGCCGTTGGGCATATCCTGGCTCCGGCTGTAGGTATAGCTGAGGCCGGTGGTCAGGCTGGCCCATTTATTCAGCGTTTGATTCAGGCGCAGGCGGCCGGTGTATTTGGTGAAATTGGTGTTTTTAATGATACCGTCGTTGTTGGTGTAGCCCAGCGAGGCGAAATAGTTCGACTTTTCGCCTCCGCCGGTCACGGACAGGTAGTTTTCGGTGCCGAAGGCAGACTGGAAAATTTCATCCTGGTAATCGTAGCGCGTCACGTCATACTGATCGGTGACCAGGATACGGTTGACCGGGCCTACCTTGACATAATTGGCCCCGGCATTCATCAGTTGCGCTTCGCTCAGGCCATTGGTGAGCAGGATGGTCAGCCGGTCCTGGGCCGTTTCCAGTCGGTCGTTGCCTTTCAGGCCGAAACGTTTGCCGTAAGTGGTGAAAAACACTTTTTTGCGCAATTTGCTGATACCAGCGGTGGTGCTGAACTCAATGCTCGGTTTGCTGGTACGGCCGCGTTTGGTGAAGATCTGCACCACGCCGTTCGCGGCGCGGGAGCCGTACAGAGCTGCCGCCGAAGCGCCGTTGAGCACCTCGATGCGTTCGATGTCGTTCGGGTTGATGTCGACCAGGCGGTTCTGGCCGGCGCGCATACCCGTGGTCATGGCGTCGGCGCTGAGGTTGATGACGTTTTGGGAGGAGTTGTCCACGATTACCCCGTCGATGATGTACAGCGGGTCGGAGGAGCCTTTGATCGAGCTGACGCCGCGCAGCCGGATGGAAAATCCGCCGGCGGGGTCGCCCTGGTTTTGGGTGATCTGCGCACCGGCTATTTTACCGGACAGCGCGCCGATGGGGTTCACCGTGGCGGCTTTCTCCAGACTCTTGCCATCCACCACGCCGACGTAATTGCCCAGCTGTTTGCGGGTGGCGGTGGG
Source organism: Thermoanaerobaculia bacterium (assembly GCA_023151335.1). Taxonomy (GTDB): domain Bacteria; phylum Bacteroidota; class Bacteroidia; order Chitinophagales; family Saprospiraceae; genus M3007. The sequence continues at coordinate 4,620 of JAKLJF010000222.1, forward strand.
CGAGGTGCCGGTGACGACCACCTCGTCGAGTTTGAGAATGTCGCTGGTCAGGGTAACGTCTTCGGTAAAGTGGGTGTTATTCAGCGCAACTGTGATGGTGCGCCGTTCGGTTTGATAACCGAAATAGCGGAACTCCACCGTATAGGTGCCTTCGGCCACGGCGCCGCTGAGCTCGTAAAAGCCCCGTTCGTCGGTAAACGTCGCCTGGCGAGCTTCCACCAGGACGACGGATACGCTGGCCAGTGGCGCATGCGTGTCGTCGATAACAGTGCCTTTGACGGAATAATTGACGGCCTGGGCAGACAGGATTGCCGGCAGTAATACCAGCCATCCGCTCGCCCACCGCCGGAAAAGGGTGGGTAATTGCTTCATACAGTATAGTTTATGTTGATGAAAAACAAACGGTTGATTTCCGGATTAAAATAAAAAACGGCGTACCGCCGGAGAAACACAATCAGGCAACAAATATACGCTTACTTCAAGCAGAAATTTTTAATTTCCAGAGAGGCTAAATTCAGCGTTGCGTTGCATAACACCGTATATCCAACTACGATGGTACCAAATCAATTTTCAGGCGCCGGATATTTTGCCGCAGGCAGCAGGAAAGGAATGAGCGGGTTTTCCCTACATTTGAGCAAACAATTGCCAAATGCCCGACACTACCCGTCGCCTTGCCGCTATCTTCTTCGCCGACATTGCCGGCTATACGGCCATGATGCAACACGGCGAGCAGGAGGCGCTGGATAAACTCGCCCGGTTCAAACAAACCCTCGAAGCAAAAACGGCGGATTTCCAGGGCAACATCATCCAATACTACGGCGATGCATGCCTTGTGGTCTTCGACAGCCCGGTGTTGGCCATTTCCTGTGCCAAAGCCATGCAGGAGGCATGGAGGGATGCCGTACCTGTCCGCATTGGTATCCACCTCGGCGACGTGGTATTCCGGGAAAACAATGTTTTCGGCGACGCCGTGAACATCGCTTCCCGTATTGAAAGTATGGGCGTACCCGGCGCCGTGCTGATGTCGGAAACCGTCCGGCAACAGATAAAAAATCATCCGGAATTTCAACTGACACCTTTGGGCAGTTTTGAATTCAAAAATGTGGGGGAACCTTTGGCCGTGTTCGCGTTGGCGAATGAAGGTTTTGCAGTGCCGAAACGGGCGCAGATGAGTGGAAAATTTAAAGAGAAAAAGCCCGTTATTGCCCATTTAATTTCCCATAAACAACGTTGGTACTGGGTGGCAGGGATAGCGTTGCTGACACTGGCAAGCCTGCTTTTTTATCAAAAATGGGCCGGCAGGCAAGCCGAAATTCCGGCTGTTGAAAAATCAATCGCGGTACTGCCTTTTAAAAATCTGAGCGCCGCGGATGATAATCAATTTTTCTGCGACGGCGTGATGGAAGCAATACTAAACCACCTTTCCAGAATAGAGGGATTAAAAGTCATTTCCCGAACGTCGATGGATCACTACCGCAACAGCAAGCTGACCCTCGCTGCCATTGCCAGGGAACTGGACGTCGCGCATGTCCTCGAAGGCAGCGTACAGCGGCAGGGCGGGCAGGTGCGCGTTGCCGTACAACTGATTGCCGCCGGCTCCGATCGCCAGATCTGGTCGAACATATACGACCGGGAACTGACCGATATTTTCCGGATTCAAAGCGAAATTGCCGAAAGTGTCGCCGGACATTTGAAAATTGAACTTACTCCCAGCGCAAAAGCAACCTTCTCCAGGCAGCCGACTACCAACCTGAAGGCTTACGATTATTACCTGCAAGGCAGGGAGCAACTGGTCAAATACTACTCCGATCGCCGGGACGTGCTTTACCAAAACGCCCGCCGTAGTTTTGAAAAAGCCCTCCGGCAGGATTCGCTCCTGGCGCCCGCCTGGGCCGAGTTAGCCATGGCTATTTGGATGCGCGATTATTTAAGCTTTGATAGTCCCACCAAAGCCTCGCTGGATACGGTCCGACTTTTCTGTGAAAAAGCATTGTCCATCGACCCCAAATTACCCCAGGCACATGCGGTTCTCGGCAACTATTATTTAAGAAACAAAGATGAAAAGCGCTTCCTGGAAGAGCAACAGACGGCGTTGTCATATAACGAAAACTATGCCGCCGCTTATCACAATTTGGGCTGGTACTATTATGGCCCGAAAAGCAGGGAATATGAAAAAAGTATCCGGATGCTGGAAAAAGCCGCTCAACTCGACCCGCTCTCTGTCTGGACGCCCGGCTATTATCAATCCCTGGCAATCGTGTACATGTCCATAGGCGGTTTTAAAGAAGCAGAGCAATATAGTGTAAAGGTGCGGGAACTGGGCGATTTTTCCTGGTGGAGTCCGCTGGTTCACCTCTATTTAATACAGGGTAAATACGCCGAAGCAGAAGCGCTTGCCAACGAATGGAAGGTGAGAAGTCCCGCCGCTTTGCGCTATCTGACCGAAATCGAAATGAATTACCATAGAAATTACAAAAAAGCAATAGCGTATTACCAAGAGTTTGAGCAATATTATCCCGAACAGTTGAATTATCACCAGCGCTTCGGGCTTGCTTACTGGCTCGACGGCCAAAAGGAAAAAGGGAGAGCGTTGTTGCTAAAAGCGCTGGAAGAAAATAAAAAAGAATTCCTACCCGGTGATCATCAGCGATGCTACGACGAACCCGGCATTTACGCCACGCTCGGCGACACGCAAAAGGCCCTCGCAATCCTGCGGGATAAATCCTGCACACTCGATGTGGGGCTGGATTATTATATTCTCATCGACCCACTTTTTAGAAACCTTTGGGACAATCCCGAATTTCAGCAAATCGTTCGGGAAAGACAGGCTGAAAAGCAAGCCATTCTCCGGAAAATCCGGCAGGCCAGAATAAAGGATTGAACGTTCCTGCGACCTGGTTAGAGGTTAAATCCTTATCTTTATATAAAATGCGGAAAAAGATGTCCACGACAGACATCAACAAAAAAACAGCACTCCTGCAACACGACGAGCAGGAAGCGTTGGATACACCCGCCTGATTTAAACGATCTCCCGAAACAAAAACGGCGGCATTTCAGGGAAGCATTATTCAATACTACGGCGACGCCAGCCTAATCGTACCCGGCAGTCCGATGTCGTCCGTTGCCCCAAAAACAGGCAATCAAGTCATTATAAAAGTAAAAGAC
>JAKLJF010000223.1 GCA_023151335.1 Thermoanaerobaculia bacterium
CGGATTTGTGGCTGCACCTTACGCCAGCCCTGCCTCCGAAAGCGGTCTGGTAACGGTTCGGGACCGGTACCTCATGGCGAACGGCATCGGTAAAGAGGCGCTCCGGCGGGCGACACAACGGCTGAAGAGCGCCAAAGCCGATCTGTACAACATTTGCCGCTCAAAATACCTTTCCAGAGAATCTTCCATAGATCTGATCGATTACCTGGAGACGTTTTACGAACAAATCGACCGGAACGACGATGTGCCGGTGCGTATGCGCGTGCCCATAACGGAATAATTCAATTTTACCAAAACTTTCCGGTTTTCGACGCTATATTATTATTTATCTTTGCCGCGCCTTTAAATGGCGTATCAATATGCTCTAAACCCTCATAAACCCTCATAAACCCAAAAAAGGAGGAGTGCCAGAGTGGTTTAATGGAGCGGTCTTGAAAACCGTCGCCCCGAGTAATCGGGACCGGGGGTTCGAATCCCTCCTCCTCCGCGCATGAGCCGGAATGTTGTCGTGACGATCAACATTCCGGTTTTTTATGTCCTGACTTACGCATCCAGCCAAATCAACCCTTATTGCCGGCCTGCTGTTATATTTGCGTTTCGAAATGAAAAGGCCCGCTGCATACGCCGAACCACTGCCCATTCTGCGGCAGTATTGGGGTTATCCGGCCTTCCGGCCCCTGCAGGAAGACATCATCCGCTCGGTACTGGAGGGCCGCGATACGCTCGCCCTGTTGCCTACCGGGGGGGGCAAATCCGTATGCTACCAGGTACCGGCTCTGTGCCGGGATGGATTGTGCCTGGTCATTTCTCCCCTGATCGCCCTGATGAAAGACCAGGTGCAACAGCTGCAAAAAAGAGGTATTGCTGCCGCGGCTGTTCATACCGGCATGAGCCGTCGCGAACTGGATATAGTTATTGAGAACGCCTGTAACGACGCTTATAAATTATTGTATCTCAGCCCTGAACGATTGCAAACAGAACTGATCAGAGAACGTGCCGGACGGATGAAAGTGAACCTGCTGGCCGTTGACGAGGCCCACTGTGTCAGCCAGTGGGGCTACGATTTTCGCCCACCCTATCTGCAGATCACTGACTTCCGGCAATTGTTGCCGGGTGTTCCGCTGCTGGCTCTAACGGCCACGGCCACACCGCCGGTGGTTAAAGATATCCAGGAAAAACTGGGTTTTGAACGGCCCAACGTTTTTCAGCAAAGTTTTGCCCGGCAAAACTTGTCGTATTCCGTCCTGTATGAAAACAAAAAAAGAGAAAAACTGCTCGATATCCTGCGCAATGTGCCCGGCAGCGGGCTGATCTACCTGAAAAGCCGGGGTGAAACCAAAGAAATTGCCCGCTTCCTGCAGGAGAACCGCGTTTCTGCCGATTTCTACCATGCGGGCCTCACGCCTCAGGAGCGCAGCGCCAAACAGGAATCCTGGATGAGCGGCCGGGCCCGCATCATGGCCTGCACCAACGCATTCGGTATGGGTATCGACAAACCGGACGTGCGGATCGTCATACACCTTGGCCTGCCTGAAAGCCTGGAGGCTTACTTTCAGGAAGCGGGCCGCGCGGGCCGGGACGGGAAAAAATCATATTCCGTGCTCTTGTACACACCCGGCGACGCGGAAACGCTGCGTTACCATTTGCGAACGGCTTACCCCGAATTGGACCAGATCAGACGGGCCTACCAGGCGCTCGGCAGCTACACCCAACTGGCCATTGGGGCAGGCGCCGGCGAGAGCTATGATTTTGATTTTCCGCATTTTTGCCAAACGTACCAGATCGAACAGGGCGTGGCCCACGCGGCGCTCCGTTTGCTGGAACAGGAGGGTTGGATATCCATTACCGACACAGGCGGCATGCCGGCCCGTTTGCGGATTTCGGCAAGCCGGGAAGCCTTGTACGACTACCAGTTGCGCAACAAACAAGCCGATACGGTCACCAAGGTGCTGTTACGGGCTTACCCCGGTATACAGCGCGATTTTTCGGATATTAGTTTGCTCAATGTGGCCAAATACGCCAACCTGCCTTATGAGACGGTAGAACAAACACTCCTGTTGGCGCAAAAAGAGGGCATTCTCGATTATTTGCCACAAAAAGACAAACCACAATTGACCTTTCTTCGCGAACGTGTCAGTCCGGACCGGCTGGAATTGAACACAGCCCTGTTCAACTTCCGGAAACAACGCGCAGAAGAACGCGTGGAAGCGGCGATCCGTTACGCGGAAACGCGCCGTTGCCGTGGCCAACAACTGCTGAGCTACTTTGGCGAACAGGATAGCGCAGCCTGCGGTATTTGTGATGTTTGTACCGGGCGAAATGAATCGGACGTGCCGGCGGATGTTTTTGCCTCGCTGGAACGCAAGATCATTTCCGTACTGCGACAGGAAAAAATGCCGCCGGAAGAAGTAATGAAAGCCTTCCCCCGACGCCGGCACGATCAGGTAGCCAAAGTAATGAGCTATTTGCTGGACGAGGGGGTACTTATTGCCGACGAAGCCGGCCGCCTGACCTGTTCCGAACGTTGATCACCACTTGCTGTTGGCATGAAACTTCGCGATCGCCGCCTCCAGCAAGGGAAGCAGATCCGTGTCGCCGGTTTGTTCGATGGTAATATGCGCCTGCCGGTAAAACGGCTCCCGTTGGCGCAACAGGTTTTCGAGGCGCTCAGACAATTGGCCTACGGGTGTGTTGGCCAACAATGGCCGGTTGTGCTGATTTGCGGCAAGGCGGGCAACGATCAAGGGAACCGGCGTATCCAGGTAAATGACAATGCCATGCGCCTTCATCCACTCCAGGTTATCGAAAAAACAAGGCGCGCCGCCGCCCAAGGCTACCACGGCCTCCGGTGTGTAGGCCAGTTGGCGCAGATACTCCCGTTCCAATTGCCGGAAGCCGTTTTCACCCAAACGGTTGAAAATTTCGGGTATCGACATACCCTCGCCCGCTTCAATTTGTTCGTCCAGGTCAACAAAAGGCAAGTTTAAACGTTCGGCAAGACGTTGGCCCCACCACGTTTTTCCGCAACCCATTAAACCTGTTAAAAAATACATCTTTTGCATTTTATCATCCCCGGGCTCCGCATGAACCATTGATAATACCCAACTTTGCGGCCCAAATCACAAATATCTGCTTAATATGAAGAATAGCCTGTTTTTGATCGCGCTGTGCGGCTTTTTTTGGTCGTCTTGCCAGAATGACAATAATAAAGAAGCCGTTCAGGAAATTCGCGGCGGCAGTGGCCCGAACAGCAGCCTTATCCGCAACCCGGTTTCGGCCGATCTTCCGCTCGATACCAACCAGCTGGCCCGGATCACCTACACCGAACCCGAATTCGATTTCGGCGAAGTAAAAGAAGGCGAGGTGGTGGAGCACGAATTTGAATTCACCAATTCAGGCAATATTCCGCTGACCATTCTCGGCGCCCGATCCAGCTGCGGCTGTACCGTGCCGGAGTGGCCGCGCGATCCGATCCAACCCGGCGGCAAAGGGGTGATCAAGGCGAAATTCAACACGGAAGGCAAACTTCGGGAGCAGAAAAAGACCATTTATATCACGGCGAACACCTATCCCAACGAAACGAGGGTGATGCTGAAGGGCATGGTGCATGCGCAATAAGGAATATTAAAAAAGGGTGTGTGTGTCCGATCAACCCTTTGACACACACACCCAATATACTAACGGACCTTCTGCCATTTTCAAGGCGCCATTCTTGCCATTTTACGGCTCAACGTGCCGGCGGCGGTTACCAATTCGTAGTACAAAATACCCGCGGCAACAGTATTGTCCAAATGTACTGTTCTTTCCTGCAGCCCGGCAGCGTAATGCCGTTTATCGCTCATGATCAACCGGCCTTCCGAATCATAAATATTCAGGGTGGCATCTCCGGCCTCGGGAAGGAAAAAAGCAATGCGCGTCTGGTTAACAAACGGATTGGGCTGGTTTTGCATCAATTGCAATGCCCCGGTATTATTTGCAGTTCCCTGGCTGAGCGCTTGGGTAAATTTTAAATAGACGGGAGCCCCGGTCAAATCAAGGTTATACGCTACGGCAGGCATGACCTTTTCGGAAAGAGCCAATACTTCACTCAGCCCTACCCCACCCCGCCGTACGAGGAATTGCAGGCGGAAAACACTGGTGCCAGGTAAAAGCGTCTGCTGCTCCGGATCATCCCATATAACGGTTATAATGCCTTCGTCGATCCGGCTTAAGCCAAAATGCGCGGAGTTTAATACCAGAGCATCCAATCCGGCGGCATCCTGCCATTGGAGGTATTCAGGATCAAATTTCAGCGCAAACTGCCAGGCAGCCAGTGCCGTGTATTCTGATGCCTGAAATACCACGGTTATACTTTCTCCGGCGTTCAGATCCTCATCGGCAACTTGCCAGACCAGCGGCGAGGTGGCCTCTCCGGGTTTCTGCTCCGGTTTGGCACTGCCATTTACATCGCCCAGTTTAATGCCGATAAAATCCTGGTTCGGTTGATCCGAATTGACGCCACTCAGGCTGATCGTTTCAGGGAAACCCCAGGGCGCCTGCGGGTCGGGGAAGGTATACGTGGCTGGCACAAAGCGCCAGGACGGGCTGAAGACATTGGCGCCGTTGGGATTGTTGATCGTTTGCAGCAACAGGTTGTAATCGGCCATGGTGACAGCGTTATTTTTATCCACGTCGGCGGCGATCAGTTTGTACGGATCATTCAGTACGTTCTGGCCCTGGGCTTTTCGGCGCACTAAATTAGCGTCAGCCACGGTGACACCGTTGAGCAGGTTGAGGTTTTTCTGCGGCTGGAGGCCAAAGTTCTGGCCGCTCAGGCGCTCGAACTGGTAAAAACCGTCGGCGCCGGTGGTATCTTTTCCGGTATCGTCGCCCGAAAGATTGACGGTTACCAGTTTTACACCCGTATTATTGTGTTCCCAGCGAATCGTGCCGCTGATCCGGATACAATCGTCGACGACGCCATTGCAATCATTGTCGAGGCCATCGCAGACTTCTTCCGCGCCGGGATGAATGGCCGGGTCGCTGTCGTTGCAGTCGCCTCCTTGTGTTACATACGGACTACCTGGCGGATAACAGGTTTGTACAGCGTTATTCGGGTCGCCGTAACCATCGCTATCATAATCGGCGTACAGGGTGAGTAGCGGCAGCACGGTAAAGGGTACGTCGAGTTTGTTGTTGGAGGGGTTGGAGTCACCGCTCAGGGTGACCCGGGCTTTGAGGGTATTGTTACCGGTATTTGACAGGTTGACGCCGGGAATAACAATGACCTGAGAACTGCCGGCATAAATCGGAGCAGGATTCGTAACCGGGCCGTACTGACCGCCATTTGCCCCTGTAACGGTAAGGCTGAAGGATGCTGCGCCCGTGGGTACGGTTGCCTGGCCATAGTTTGCCACTTGGATTTCCACCGGCTCGCTGTTGCCTGACCCGCAGCCATTTGTTGGCGTGGTCACCGCCCAAATGATCAGGTCGGGCCGCAATGTGGTAATGCAGATATTGAAGTTGACCGGCGCGAGTTCGATACAGCCTACCCGGACGTAATATTTTTGACCCGGCGTCAGGTTTTCGATGGGGCCCGATGGATAATTACCGTAGTAACATCCCATACTCACCAGGGAACCGCACGTGCCGCTGTAGACCTCGTAGAACAGGTCCGTATACCCTGAATAGGCATAAACATCGGTTATATTAACTTGGTGGGCAGTGCTGGTTGCCACAAAAGAATACCATACGTCCATGGCGAGTGTACAATTCCCCTGTGCAGGTGAAGCGCCGGCTCCAAGGGTGGTACCGCTTTTCGGATTCTGGCAAGTGGTTGAGTTGGCAGGTGAAAGCGATATGGCATTCGCACAGGCGTCGTTTGAGGGCGGATTGATCTTTGATATACAAAGGTCAAATGCAACACCCGAATTTTCGTTCCCGACAACCCGGATGTAATATTTGTTCCCCTTTATCAAATTGGGGGCATAAATAGCATTTGGGGCATACCCGCAGGCCATCAGTTCCAGGGCTTCACAACTGTTGCCGCTATAGAGTTCCATACCCAAAAAATCGCTTCCGTACAAAGGCGACACCTCCGAAAACTGGATCAGATGAACGGGGCCGGTTGCTTCAAACCAATACCAGGTATCCGGGCCGTAATAACACCCCTGGATATCATAGCCCGTGAGTCCTGCCGTGGTACCGCTTGTTGCCTGGTTGCAATTCAGGTTGGATTTGGGTTTTACCTCTGTAGCGTTAATGCACAGGTCATTGGCAGGCGGCGGCGGAATAGTGCCAACGCAAAGGGTGAAGTTATGGGCAGTGTTCGCAAAACTGTACACTCGTACGTAGTAGCTGGCGCCCACCTGAAGTCCTGTAAATGGAATGGCATTATGATTCAGATTATCGGCACAATAAATGAGATTCAGGTTGCCGCATTCACCGGCATAAACCGATAGGCCTGCAACGCCGTAAGGTTCGAGCAGGTACTCCGTAACGTCAAATTTTATCAGATGTCGTTCGCTACTGGCCGTAAACCGGTACCAGACATCCCGTACAGAGGTGCCATAACAGGAGGTTTCCGTACCTGTTGCGCTCAATGTGGTACCACTTACAGTTTGGCTGCATTCCAATCCGTTATTTACGGGTAAAGTAGTCGCCAGCGCACAATCATCATTGGCCGGGGGTGGCGGCAGGGTTCGCAGGCACAGGTCAAACGTCAGAAAGAAATTGGCATAGGTATAAATCCGCACGTAATAGGTTTGGCCAACGGTCAGGTTTTCCAGCGTGACGGGGCCACCTCCGGAGTAGTTTTCAGAACAAGGCAACACCGCCGTCTGCTGGCCGCAACTCCCTTCCAATACTTCTATTCCGTAAACAAAATAAGTGCCGCCCGTGATGGTTACATCCAGCCGGTGGCTTTCACTTTGCGCCACAAACTGATACCATACATCGTTATAGGGCCCCTGGGGGCAATTCAACGACGACGAAGCGGCGCCGTAAGTGCTGCCAGACACGAGGTTTTCGCAGGTAATACCCGGATTTACAGGTATGGGCTGGGCGTTTTCACAAAGGTCGTTGGCCGGCGCCGGCGGACTGGTAATGCAGATGTTGAAGTTTGCCTTTTGGTTGTACTGATCGTAAACCCGGAGGTAATAGGTGGTGCCCGGGTTGAGATTGGTTGCCAACACCTGGCCGCTGTTGTAGAAATAATGCTGAACTAAAGTTGAAAATGCGCCGCATATTCCCGCATACAGGTCAACAACCAATATATTGTATCCGCCATCGGGGTTCGTAAGATCGCTGATATTGACCACATGGTTGTTTTGTGTGGCAGTAAAGGCGTACCAGACATCGTAAATGGATGCAGTGTAACCATAGTATGGAATACCGGGCGATACGGTGGCGTTTACCGTGGTTCCGGCAGTGGGATTGTCGCAGGTTTCATCCGGGTCAGGCGTCAGCATGGTGGCGCCGGCGCAGCCGTCGTTTGAAGGTGGGGCCGGGGGCGTGCCGAAACAAATATTGAAATTGATATTGCCGTAATACGCGATAATCCTCACATAATATGTTTCTCCTGCCGTAAGTTCGCCCACTACAGAATAGTCGCTGATATAAAGATTTTGCCGGCAATACAGGTTATTCAGGTTTTCGCACGTGCCGCCGTAAACCTCTATGCCAAAATTGGCGCCGTATCCGTAGGTTGCATCGATAGCGTCGGCCACGGTGATGCTATGCGCGGCCTGGGTGGCAGTAAAGCTGTACCAAACATCGTTGCCATCATAACCGCAGGGCGAT
>JAKLJF010000224.1 GCA_023151335.1 Thermoanaerobaculia bacterium
GGCAAGGATGGCGTCCTCGTAGTTCATGGTGAAGTTGGAACCGATGGGCAAAATAGCGACATCCAGCGCCGGGCAAGTCATGGGGATCAGTTCCATGTCGAGGGTCAGGGCGGTGTCGCCGGCGTGGTAAAAAATGCCATCGGCTGTTTCGACGACGTAACCCGCGGGGCTGCCGCCGTAGGATCCGTCCGGAAAACTGCTGCTGTGCACGGCATTGACCATTTTGACCCGGCCAAAATCAAAAGTCCACCAACCGCCTTTATTCATTGGATGGGTAACAAATCCTTTCGCACTATAAAAGGCATGTACTTCCCAGATGCCCACAATTACGGCGCCCGGATTGTGCCGCATGACGTTTTCCAGGTCGCCGATATGGTCGCTATGGGTATGGGTAACGAAGATATAATCGCAGCGGATACCGTTGACGTCGATGTTGCCGGCCAGCGGGTTGCCGGTAACAAAGGGATCGAACAGCAGGCGTTTGCCGCCGGCTTCGATCAGAAAACAGGAATGACCGTAATAGCTTATTTTCATAAACGGCTGAAAAAACGGTAAAGGCCCGGCAAAGATACATTCAGCCGCGGGAATACGGTCAATTGTGCGATTTGAAGTTATCCACGCCTCCGTGGGGAAAACGTGTGAATTAGTGTTGGCAGTCCGCGTTTATTTCAAACGCAGTTCTTTACCCTGGTAGAAATCGAGGATTTTCAGTTTGAACAAATAATCGTAACGCGCTACGATCAGGTCGTTTTCGGCGGTATCGAGGTTGGTTTTGGCCGTGGTGAGTTCCAGGGCGTTGATGGCGCCGAGGCTGTGCCTTTTGTCGGTATTATTAAAAGCGGCCTGCATGGCGTCGAAGGTTTTCTGGGCGGCGTCCAGCTGTTTGCGGGCGGAGCGGGCGTTGGCAATAGCCGTCTGGATGTCGTTTTTCAACTGTTGTTGCACCTGGTTTTGCTGCAAGCGGGCATTGATGACGCCGAGGCGGGCGCGCTCGACGTTAAGCCGGGTGCTGCCGTTCTGGTAGATGGGGATTTGCAACTGCAGCCCGAAGCCTTGGCCGAAGTTTTGGTCAATTTGAGTAAAATAAGGCGTGCGGGGGTAATCGTAAACTTTTATTACCTGCTGAATAGTCACTTCGGTGCTGCCATCAATCAGGAGATCCACCGGCTCAGACAGCTCATCGCGCAAATACGTGCCGCTTTGAAAATCGCGCTGTTGCGAGGAATAGTTGCTGGTGAGGCTGCCGAACAGAAACAGCGAAGGAAAATAAGCCGATTTGGCAATAGCGATCCCTTCTTCGGCGCTTTTAATACGAAAATCGGCGGCTTTGATGTTGGGCTGGGTATCCAGGGCATCGGCATACACTGCAGGCAGGTTGTAATTTTCCGGGTTGACATCGGCCGGAATTTCGAACTGCGGGCGTTCGATGCGCAGGTCATAGTCGGGTTCAAGTTGCATGAGTTGTTTGAGGCCGAGATAGGCCAGGTCGACTGCATTTTGAGCGGCGACCACGGCCTGCTCCTCCCGGGCGATTTGTGCCAGGATGTTAAAACGATCGGCAGCGGGCACGGTGCCGGCCTCGATCAGTTTTTGGGTGACGTTGAGCTGGCGCTGGCTTTGTTCCACCCGGCGTTGCGCGCTTTCGAGTTGCTCTTCCGTCAGGAGAATGTTCAGATAAGCCTGTGCAACCTGGAGCGCCAGGGTGTTGGCCGATTGCTCCGCGTCGGCTTCGGCAGCCCGGGCATTCCAGGCAGATTGTTTGACATTGTGGTGGATTTGACCGCCGGAGAACACCGGAATACTGGCATCGATACTCAGCCGGTTAATACCGACATTTGTGTTAACAAATTGGTTGGTCGTAGGATCGATCGTACGCCCGAATTGTTCCCCGAAGCTCGTGTTGGCACTGATATTCGGATAACGGGCGGCTTTTGCCTGTTTTTCGGCCAGCAAGCCCACTTTAACGTTAGCTTTTGCCTGCTGCACCGTCAGGTTTGCATCCTGTGCGTACAGTACGCAACGTTCGAGCGACCAGGTTTCCTGGGCCTGAATAAAGGTAGCGGCCAACAGTAGCAGGGCCGCGCAAGCAGTTTGGATCAGTTGTTTCATGTGTCCGGAATTGTTGTTTTTGTTATACATGGCAAATTTTTAGCGGTGCAACATTACGACAGAAGCGAAAAGGGGCGGTATTTTTTATATCAAAGAAAATATTTGGCGGATGAAAAGAAGAAGTTTAACGGGTTCTTTAACCCTTGGCATCCCTGATTAAAATACCAAGGGGTAAAGAACCCGTTAAAACCGCTCAACCCGTTAAACCCGTTCAACCTCTCTCCAACGGCAACTTCGCCGCTTTCATCAGCCGCGCCACGGGGTATTGCCGGTGCGAGGGTTCGTACCAGGGCGATTGGCGGTATACCCAGTCGAGTTGGTTCTTCGCGCTGGCGGCGAATTCGGGGTCGGCTTTCTTTTTCTCTTCCAGTTCTTCCCGTACCGCCGGATTTTCCTTTAAAAATGCGGCGGCCAGGTCTTCGAATACGTAAGCCGAAAAATATTCCTTTTGCATGAGAATGGGGTCGAAAAAATTCCAGGCGAACCAGGAATCGGGCGCCTGGGGTTCCAGGGTTTCCAGCAGGTAGCGGTTGGCGTCCTGGTCGGTATAAATGACGTAATCGCCTTTGTGAAACGTTTGGGTACGGGTTTTCGTTTCCACTTTTACGCCCGAATGATAATAATGGCCTTCCCAGGCATCGCGGTTTTTGAATTGGCCGATGGTATAGGTTTCCACTTCCAGGCTCACATCTTCCGCAAGGCGTTGCATAGCCACATCATTGATTTGCAAGCGGGCAATTACGTTTTCCCAGGCCTGCGGAACGAGGTAAGCCACGGGTTTGGCGACGCTCAGCGCCGGCACGAAAGTGTTGTAGTAGGGGATGGTTTTTTCGTAAGGTTCGGTGCGGTCGTACCAGAGCCGCGGCAGGCCCGACACCTCCGAAGGTTTGTATTTGGCGGCATACCCTTTGAAAGTCAGTGAATCGCGCACGTCGCGGTTCAGGCGCCAGTCGAGGGTGAATTCGGCCTTGGTGCGGGTGCGTTCAAAGGCGGTAGCGCGGGCTTTTTCGAGCGCGTCGTGGTGTTCGTGTACAAAATTCAATACCACGTCCATAAACGTGTAAGTGCTCCACACCCGGTCTTTGAAGGGTTTGAGCATGTGCGTTTCGGGCATAAAACCGATGGTATTCCACAGGGCTGCATAGCCGGTGGAATAGCGCCCGTAATCGCAGAAACTTTCGATACCGGCATCGGGTGTTTCGCCGGGGCCGTCTACGTAGGGGATCATTTCCCAACCTTTGGTTTTCATGTGGCCGTAGAGGTAGGGCAGCATGGTTTTTTGTAAAAAATCGCCCAGCGGCGCCTCCAGTTTGTTGTGCTGGGTGGCGATGAGGGTCATGGCGTACTGGTAATCGGCGCCGTTGCTGCAATGGTTGTCCACGAACACATCGGGCATCCAGGCGCGGAAAATGCGGTTGAACGTTTGCGCGTTGCGCGAATCGCATTTCACGAAGTCGCGGTTGAGGTCGTAGTTGCGGGCGTTGCCGCGGAAGCCGTACGATTCGGGTCCTTCCTGGTTGGCCCGGCTGAAGGAATTGCGGTTCAGGCAGCCGTCGACGTTGTACACGGGGATGACCACAAGCGCCAGGTGTTCCAGCACTTTTTGCCGCTCCGGTTTGCTCAGCAAATCGCGCAATAATAATATGGTGGCGTCGATACCTTCCGGCTCGCCGGGGTGAATGCCGTTGTTGATCATGACGATGCGCCGGCCCGATTGCCGGATCTTCACGGGGTCGAACTCGCCGTCTTTCGACAGCACCGCCACGTGCAGCGGACGGCCGCTGTCGGTGCTGCCTTGCGCTGCGACCGTGAACAGTTTCGGGAAAGCCGCGGCCATTTTTTCATAACAGGCAATGGCTTCGGCGTAGGTAAGGGTTTGGTTGGGGTTCGATTCGAACGGGATCGTGAAAGTGGGCATGGCGGTGCGGTGGGTGCAGTGATAAAGAAATGATACAAAGAGCAAAAACGACAATTTTTTGCGCATGGGCGGGTAGTTGTGAAGGGGGCAAAATTATGGCTTTCCGTTTTCAGGGTGTGCAGGATTTAATGATTTACCCCATTTCCGCGTAACTTTTGCACAAATAACGGGTATGGAAAAATTCAGGTTCCTTTTTCAGTAAATCCGTTTTGCCCTTTTCCCCTATCTTCGCGCAAATTTTCCTTCCTGCATGATGGTATTAGGTGATCGAAGGCTGACTTTGGAGGATTGCGAAGCCATTTTATTCCGGGAAGAACCGGTAGAATTAGCCCCAGAATCGCTCCGGCGGGTGGCGGACAATTTTGAATTTTTGGTTCATTTTTCCCAAAACAAACTGATCTACGGCATCAGCACGGGATTCGGCCCCATGGCGCAGTACCGGATCGGGCCTGCCGACCAGCGCCAGTTGCAACACAACCTCATCCGCAGCCATGCTGCCGGGGCCGGAAGCCTGTTTAGCCCGCTGCTGGCCCGCGCCGTGCTGCTGGCCCGGCTAAAATCCCTGTTGAAAGGTTATTCCGGCATTCACCCCGATACCCTCGTATTGCTGCAGGCTTTTCTGAACAAGGGCATATCCCCCTGCATTTATGAACACGGGGGCGTGGGCGCCAGCGGCGACCTGGTACAACTGGCCCACCTGGCCCTGAACCTGCTGGGCGAAGGCGAAGTGCTGGTAAACGGCGAAACGCGGCCTGCCGCCCCTGTTTTTGAACAATCAGGCCTCAACCCACTCACTATTCACATCCGGGAAGGGTTGGCCATCATCAACGGCACCTCGGCTATGACCGGCGTCGGCCTCGTCAACCTCATCCTGGCCCGGAAACTCGTCAACTGGATGACCGTGTTTTCGGCCATGACCAACGAACTGATGGGCGCCTTCGACGACCATTTCTCCCCGGAACTGAATCGCGTAAAGGCGCACCGCGGGCAGAATCGCGTGGCGGAAGCCATGACGCGCCTGCTGGCCGGCAGCCGCCTGATCCGCAAGCGCCCCGACCATTTGTACAACAACCAGATCGAAGCAGAGGTACTCGGCGACAAGGTGCAGGAGTACTATTCCCTGCGCTGTGTACCGCAGATCCTCGGGCCGGTGCTCGATACCCTGCTGCAGGCGGAACAGGCCGTGCTGGACGAACTGGATTCGGTGAGCGACAATCCGGTGGTCGATCACATCCGGCAGGACATCTATCACGGCGGTAATTTTCATGGCGACTACGTGGCGCTTGAAATGGACAAACTCAAAATCGCGGTGACCAAATTGTCGATGCTCGCCGAGCGGCAACTCAATTTCCTGCTCAACGACCGGCTGAACCAAAAACTGCCGCCGTTTATCAACATGGGCCGGCTGGGCCTGAACCTCGGTTTGCAGGGTATGCAGTTTACGGCCACCTCCACCGCCGCCGAAAACCAAACCCTCTCCTACCCCATGTATGTGCACAGTATCCCCAACAACAACGACAATCAGGACATTGTCAGCATGGGCTGCAACGCGGCGCTGATCACCCGAAAAGTGGTTGAAAACAGTTTTGAAATACTGGCCATACAGGCAATTGCTATCACACAAGCTATTGATTACCTGAAAAATACGGAACAGTTGTCGGGCACATCCCAACAGGTTTACCGCGACATCAGGGGCCTGATCCAGGTAAGCGCCGACGACCGACCCCGCTACCGGGAGATCGCTGCCGTCAGAAAATTTTTACAATCGTCGAACATTAATCTGTTTTAGTAGTTTGGGGTAAAACGAGTCAATTTTGTTTAACTTTTAGCGGCTATTTTTTAAACATAAAATACACTGACGTGAAATACGCACTGGTTACGGGCGGATCAAGAGGGATAGGGCGGGCGATTTGCCTGGCACTGGCCAATCTGGGTTATGCCATTCTGATCAACTACAAAGAAAACGCCGCGGCCGCCAGCGAAACCTTGCAGGCTGTTCGCGACCAGGGCGGAAACGGCGTATTACTGCGTTTCGACGTGGCCAATCACGAATCGGTGAAACAAATCCTCGGCGCCTGGATCGAAAAACACCCCGACGATGCCATCGAGGTATTGATTAATAATGCCGGTATCCGCCAGGATAACCTGATGTTCTGGATGAGCGACGACCAGTGGCACGATGTGCTGCACACCAACCTGGACAGTTTTTTCTATGTTACCCGCCAGGTGCTGAACGGAATGTTGACAAAACGAACGGGGCGCATCATTAACATCGTATCTTTGTCCGGCCTGAGGGGCCTGCCGGGCCAAACCAATTATTCGGCTGCAAAAGCAGGTCTTATTGGCGCCACAAAAGCCCTCGCCCAGGAGGTTGCCCGCCGCGGTGTCACGGTAAATGCCGTGGCCCCGGGTTTTATCAGCACCGACATGACCAAAGGTCTTGATGAAAAGACCCTTTCCGGCCAGATACCCATGCAGCGGTTCGGCACCCCCGAAGAGGTGGCCGCCGCGGTGGCTTTTCTGGCCTCCCCGCAAGCTTCCTATATCACCGGCGAAGTGTTGACCGTGAGCGGAGGTTTGATTTAAATAGCGAAAATTCACTAAATCCCCCTAATTTTACCCTGAAATGAACAGAGTAGTTATTACCGGATTGGGCATTTATTCCTGTATCGGAAAAAACCTGGCAGAGGTAACGGATTCGCTGTACCAGGGCCGGTCGGGTATTATCCTGGATCAACTGCGCAAGCAATTCGGGTATCGATCGGGGCTGACCGGCTACGTGGAACGGCCCGAACTAAAGGGCGTGCTGGACCGCCGCGCGCGCATCATGTTGCCCGAGCAGGGTGAGTTTGCCTACATGTCGACGGTGGAAGCGATGAAAAATGCCGGCCTCGACCAGGATTACCTCGACGCCCACGAAGTAGGTATCATTTTTGGCAACGACAGTTCGGCCAAACCCGTGGTGGAGGCCACCGACATCGTCCGGGAGAAAAAAGACACCATGATGGTGGGTTCGGCCGCCGTGTTCCAAAATCTGAACTCCACGGTGAACATGAACCTGTCCACTATTTTCCGGCTGAAAGGCATCAATTTCACCGTCAGCGCAGCCTGTGCCAGCGGCTCCCATGCCATCGGCCTGGGCTACTACCTGATCAAACACGGCTCGCAGGAATGTGTGATCTGCGGGGGAGCCCAGGAGGTCAATATTTACTCCATGGGCACCTTCGATGCGCTGGGCGCTTTTTCCATCCGGGAAAATGAACCCACAAAGGCCTCCCGGCCCTTCGACCGCGACCGCGATGGCCTGGTACCCAGCGGTGGCGCCGCCACCGTCATCCTCGAAAGCCTCGAATCGGCCCGGCGCCGCGGCGCTCCTATTCTCGGCGAAGTGATCGGCTACGGCTTTTCTTCCAACGGCGCCCATATCTCCAATCCCAGCGTCGACGGTCCCGTTCGTGCGCTCGAAATGTCGCTGCGCGACGCCCACCTGCACGCTGCCGACATCGACTACATCAATGCGCACGCTACTTCCACCCCTGCCGGCGATGCCAGCGAAGCCAAGGCTATTTTTACGGTGTTTGGCGAAAGCCGGCCCTGGGTCAGCTCCACCAAGTCGATGACCGGTCACGAATGCTGGATGGCCGGCGCCAGCGAGATCGTCTATTCCATACTGATGATGCAAAACGGCTTCGTTGCGCCCAATATCAACCTGGAACACCCCGACGAAGACTCGGCCAAACTGAAGAT
>JAKLJF010000225.1 GCA_023151335.1 Thermoanaerobaculia bacterium
AACATTGGCGCCGGTCTGGTCGAACTGGGCAAAAAAGTGCTGTTGATCGACCTCGACCCGCAGGCCAATCTGACCATATCGCTGGGGATACCCCGTCAGAAAACCACCATTTACGAGGCCCTGCGCGGCGAGGCGGAACTTACGCCTTACACGCACAAGCCAAATCTGGACGTTATTACCTCCTCGCTCGACCTGTCGGGAGCCGAAATGGAACTCATCAACGAAGCCGGACGGGAGTTTATCCTGCGCGAACTGCTCAGCCAGGTAACGGACGACTACGACTTCATCATTATCGACTGCCCGCCTTCCCTCGGATTGCTCACCCTCAATGCCCTGACCAGCAGCCGATTTGTGCTCATCCCGCTGCAAACGGAATTCCTGGCCGTGCAGGGGCTGGCGAAGATCAAACAGGTGATCGACAAGGTGAAATTCCGCCTGAACAAACAGGTGGAAATGGCCGGCGTGATCGCCACCATGTACGACAGCCGCCGCGTACTGAACCGCGATGTGGTGGAAACCATCCATAAATACTTCGGCGACAAGGTGTTCAACACCTACATCCGCGACAACGTGGCCCTGGCCGAAGCCCCTGCCCAGCGGAAAGACATATTCGATTACAGCCCCAAATCTTCCGGCGCACAAGACTATCTTGACCTGTGCCGCGAGTTCCTGGCCCGGGTGGAAGGCGCCCCCGTGCCGGTACTAAAACAAGAACAGGAAGTCTGAACCCATGAGCAAGAAGAAATTCTCCGAAGGTCTGGACGACTTGTTCCGCGACCAGCATACCGGCGAAACCCACTGGGGCCACGCCACCGACGCGCCGACGCGCGAACGCAAAAGCGCGCATAAAAATTTCATGCACGACCTCGACGTGCTGCTCCAGGAAGCCCTGGAAGAAAGTATGGAAAAACTGGACGCCGATGCCGGCCTGCCAGCCGCTTCCACCCCGCGTACTAAAAGCAAAACCAGCGCCGGCGCCTACGGCATGAGCGGACTGGACGCCCTGATCCGCCAGACCATCGACGTGCAGGAATTACACACCGACGAGGAAACCGGCAAAAAACGCCTCACCGTGGCCGTGGATAAAACCAAGCTGGAAAAACTCAAAGCCATCGCCCGGCTCGAAAATGCCTACCTGAAGGATATTCTCGTTCAACTCATCGACGAGTATATCCGGGAGTATACGAAAGAAAAAGGAATTGATTTTTAGTGATGAGTGATGAGCGATGAGTGATGAGTGCTCATCGCTCATCGCTCATCACTCATCGCTCACATTGATGCGCGCCTACCACGATTTCCGCCTGTTTTACAATCAAAGCATCCATCCGGAGTTGCTGCATTTGGAGCAGCGGCGGCGGCGTTTGGTGCGTTTGCTGGGTTTGTCGGTATTTTTGTTGCTGGGCGCGGTGTTGTTGCAGGTTTTTATACAAATTTTTATCGTTAGCCTGCTGCTGTTCATTCCCGCGGGGTTGTGGCTTTCCTACATCGCTTTCCGGATACAGGTGTATTACCAGGAATTCAAACCCCGCATAGTGGGCCTGGTGCTCGATTTCATCGACAACGATATCAACTTCGGCACGTTCCGGTACGAACCGAAAGGCGGCATTCCGAAAGAAAAATTCCTGGCCAGCAAAATTTTTACCCGTGCCGACGAGTACCTGGCCGAAGACCTGATCAAGGGCCAGGTAAGGGAAATGCCCTTCGAGCTGTGCGAATTGCGCGTACGCGAATTTTCCGACGTACGCACCCGGCTCGATTACGTGTTCCGCGGCGTATTCCTGATCGGCGATTTCCGGCGCACCGATATGAGCGGCGGTATCCTGATGCTGCCCGACGCTTACCGCAAATACCTCAGCCGGAGCGAACGGGCCTTTCACCTGATCGGCGGCCGACGGATACGCAGCAAACTGCTGCCCGAATTTGAAACGTTTTTCGATACCTACGCCACACCGAACATACGGATTGCCGATATCCTCTCCGAAGACCTGCAACGCGGTATCCTGAAATTCCGGCAGCACTTCCGGGAGTCGAACCGGGCCAAGGAGATTTATCTGTCCATTATCGACGGCAAAGTTTACATCGCCCTTACCCAGGACAAAGACCTGCTGGAACCTTCCCTCTTTCAAAACACGGTGAGCTTTGAGGTGGTACAGGAGTTTTATTACGAAATCGGTATGCTGACGGCTATCCTTCAGGAGATGGACGTGATGAATTAACGGTTGCGCGG
Organism: Thermoanaerobaculia bacterium; assembly: GCA_023151335.1. Taxonomy (GTDB): domain Bacteria; phylum Bacteroidota; class Bacteroidia; order Chitinophagales; family Saprospiraceae; genus M3007. The sequence goes on from JAKLJF010000225.1 coordinate 2,228, forward strand.
CAGGCGTTTATCTTTGCGGGATGAGAATTGCCATAACCGCACTGTTGTTGCTTGTCCTCCAGATTTACCTCAGCTTCCGGGGTGCGCACCATTTTTCCAAATACTGGAGCCCGCTGATCCTTTTTCTCGTGTCGGGAGGAATAGGCGTTTTGTATTTTCAACGATTGTTGAAACCGTCTTCCGCGCCAGGCGGGCGATTGTTTTCCCTTCGCCCCCTTACAGCGGCGCTATGGGTTTTAGGTGGCATGCTGACCATCGTGCTGGCTTATGAAGAACTGCGCAAACTGTGGGTGGAATTCCCCAATCCGGCGCGATTTTCCGACGTCCTGCCCCAACTGGAAGCCCAGTACCAACGCTTCAGCCGGGGCGAAATGCCCTACGCGCCCGTGCCACTGCCCACGCATACGCCCTATCCGGTGTACATGCCGCTGCACTGGCTACCCATCGGACTGAGCAGCTGGTTCGGGATTGACACGCGCTGGGCGGGATTCGGGTTGCTGGCCATCGCCGCCGGTATTTACGGCTACTGGGTCGGACGGCAAAATGCGGCGGCTTGGGCGCGTATCGCCACCTTGTTCCTGCCCTCCCTGGGGCTGTGGGGATTTATCCTTTGGGGGCGGCTGGAACTGGCCGTGAGTTTCGAACTCGTGATCGCGGCATATTACCTCGTACTGGCAGCCGGCTTGCTGGGCCGGCACGTGCCCACTATCGTACTGGGACTGACCTTGTGCCTGTTATCCCGGTACACCCTGTTGTTCTGGCTTCCTTTGCTGGCATATATCTGGTGGAAAGAATTTCCGCTGCAAACCAATTATCGCATTTGGGGCGCCGTGGGGCTGAGTGTTTTTTTGCTCTACATTTTGCCGTTTTACCTGCAAGACCCCGACATTTTCGCTACCGGCATCAAGTACCATAATGACGCCGCCATTGCCGAGTGGCACGGTTACGGAGATCCGCCGGTATCGTGGTCGATGGAACGGGGCATTTATTTTGGCATCAACATGAAAGCCGTTTTTCCCGGCGACGCGGCGCAGCAGGTGTTCCTGGCCCGCGCCCTGCAGGGCGCCCTGATGCTGGTGCTGCTGGGTTTCGGTATTGGGGCGTACCACCGCTGGAAGGAGCGTTTGAATCCTTATGACCTTTGCCTGGGCATGTTGTACGCCATGGTCGGTTGCTTTTATTTCTTTAGTCCGATGACGTTTCAGTATTATTTGCTGGTGCTGATGGTTTTAGGAGCGGTATTGGCAGGGAGGATATTATCCCGTTAATACCCATCCGGCAGCCACGGACATTAGTGGAAATGATCGGACTGAAAATGTACGAACGCAAATTGAACCAGAAAGAACTGGCCGCTCTCCTGTAAGCCTAATGACGCAATGACGATCAATGACGCCTAATGGCGCTCCATCACCCACCGCAGCCCCACCATCACCCGCCGCCCCTGCAGCGGCGCATAGTTGTATGTCGTATCGAAAGTGTATCCGTGCGGGTTGTTCACCGGGTCGTTCACGTATTTGTCGAAAGGATCGAAAGGGCGCAGCAGCGGATCGCGGGGCATGAAGTTGAACAGGTTTTTGATGCCGGCGTAGAATTCCAGGTTGTTGAATTTCCGGGAAAACTGGACGTTTTGCAGACTGAACCACGGCGAATGTCCGGGTCGGAAATCGTTGGGTACCACGGGCAATGGCATGGGGCTGCTGAGCGAGCCGGTGTAGTCGATCGTGATTTTCCATTTCGGGATGGTGTAAGATGCCGACCAGGTGGCGGAAAAGGGCGGGGCGTGTATTTGCGCTGCGCGAACGCCGTTTTCTTTGGTAAACACATCCATCCACGTAAAGCCGGCCATGATCTTCAGGCCGCTTATAAAATTCCAGTCGCTGTTCAACGTGAAGCCGCGCGACACGGCAAAGCCGTCGAGGTTGTCGAAAATAACCAGGTCGGGGTCGGTGTTGTAATCGGCGAGGATGCGGTTGGAGAAATGAGTGTAAAACAGCGTGGCGTCGAGCCCGACGAAGCCGAATGCCGGGAAAAATTTGGTGGTATAATTCAGGTTGGCGTTCCACGATTGCTCGGGCCGGAGGTCGGCGGCCAGCACTACCCGGCGCGAGCCGGTGAGTGCGGCGTGGTCCTCGCTGAACACATTGGCCACGCGGTAGCCGTTGCCCACCGAGAGGCGGAAAGTGTTGAGTTCGTCGGGGCTCCATTTCCAGTTGGCGCGGGGCGAGAGCACGGGGCCGTGGGCGGAATTCCAGTCGAAACGCAAGCCCAGCAGCAGCCGGTGGCGGTCGGAGAGCCGGACATCATCCTGTGCGAACAGGCCGGGCAGCCAGGTGTGCGAGGGGCGGTTTTCGCCGTTTTCCGGCGCGGCGGTCACGGGCGTATTATCGTCGAACCAGGTATAACGCGTGGCCAGGCCCAGCAGCGCGTCGTGGCGGGCGCCCAGTTTTTTGTCCCACACCAGTTGGGCAAAGGCGATGGTCTGGCGGCCGTTGTAGAGGGTGGTTCCGTAGGCCGAGCGCTGGTCGTGCAGGTTCCAGGAGTACGCCACGGTAATTTTTTCTTCCATGGGTAGTTGCCAGTTGCCGATCAGTTCGGCGCGGTTGGTGCGGATGGCTTCGCCGTAGATGCTGTCGGTGCCGTACCAGCGGGGCGACCATTGCAGTTCGCCGCCGAAACGGTCTTCCCATACGTAGCGCCCTGCTATGTTGGCGACGCGGTTTTGCGGGCGTTCAAAAGCGATCTTGCCAAAAACGGAGGCGCGTTTTTGCAGCGTCACGTCGGTAAAATTGTCGCCGTTTACGTCCCGGCGTTTTTGAAAATGGAACAGGTTGGCCGCCAGCAACGCCGTGGCTTTGCCCAGGGCGGCGCGGCCGGCCACGTCGGCGCCGGTTTCGCCATGGGAGGTATGGTTCAGGTCGAGACTGAACAGCGGGGCGTTGCGCGGGTCTTTGGTGATCACGTTGATGAGGCCGCCCACCGCTTCCGAGCCGTAAAGCGTCGACGCGGGGCCTTTCACCACTTCCATACGTTCCACCAGGCTGTTGGGGATGCCCTGCAGGCCGTACACCGTGGACAGGGCCGACACGATAGGCATGCCGTCGATGAGCACCATCGTGTAGGGCCCTTCGAGGCCGTTGATGTGGATGTCGCCGGTGTTGCACACATTGCAGTTGAGTTGGGGTTTTACGCCGTTCACGATGCCCAGGCCGTCGAACAGGCTGGGTGTGGGGTTGGCGCGGAAAAACTTCGGGCTGTACACCTCGATCGGTACCGGACTCTCGGAGCGGGCCATGGGCTTCAGTGTGCCGCTGACCACCACTTCGCCCAGGGTTTCGGACAAGGGTTCAAGCCGGATGACGACCGGCTCATGGCCGGGCCGGACGCGCAGCGTTTGCGGGGCATAGCCGATCATGTGTGCGCTGAGTTCTGCCAGGGCCGTGCCGGCGGGCAAGGCCAGGGCCACCCGCCCGGCGCTGTCGGCCACGGCGCCGGCAGACAATTCGGGTATTTTCACCGTGGCAAACGCGAGTGGTTCGCCCGTGCGGGCGTCGAGGATTTGGAGTTGAAAAGACGCGTTTTGTCCCCAGAGCAGGTTTTGCAGGAATAAAAACAAAACCGGGACGTATATTTTTCGTAGCATCAAATGTTATTTTTAGGTTTGTCTAAATTTTAGACAAAGGTATGCCGAAATATAATATGAGGCAAGACATCTGAACGAAAATCTGCGGATTTGTGCCGGTTGTTACTCGTCCGACGACAAATTCGTCGGACGAGGTGGCCTGGGTTCGTCGGACGAAGTGACCTGGGTTCGTCCGACGAATTTCGTCGGACAAATTTATCGTCGGACGAATTTGTCGTCCGACGAATAATCGCGCCTGTTGAACGGGGGCAAACCTTTTCTCCCCCGGGTTGTTTTTCCAGCGCATAAACCTGCCTGAACTTAAACATCCGCCATGTTCAATCTCTTCAAACAAGACCCCCTCAAAAAACTGGACAAACAATACCGCCAATTGCTCGAAGAAGCCCGCGACTTGCAACGCAAAGGCGACATCAAAGGCTACGCCCAAAAAACGGCTGAGGCCGAAGCGGTGGCGCAGGAAATGGAGCGGTTGCGGAAAGGGTAACGGGCACCGCCTGACTTTGCTTTGAGGTGGGAATTGTTTGAGTATCTGCTTCGGATTCTTTAATTTTGCAGTATAAAATCATAAGTAGCTATGACAACTGAGCTTAAACCGCCGTTCACCAACCTGCAAATGGAGCTGCTAAAGATTTTCGCACTTCAACTACCGGAAGAAGATCTGAAAGAAATACGTGCAGTACTGGCCCGCTTTTTAATGGAAAAAGCGCGTAATCGGGCTACTCAGATTGACGAGGAACGCGGATACACCCCGGAGACCTTCAGGAAATGGGTTCAAGGCGATGAATAGCGCCCTGCGTGTCGTGTTGGACACCAATGTCCTCATCAATTCATTGTCCTTAAGATCACCTTTTCGGGCGTTGATTGACCGTCTTCTTGATAGTAAATTTGACCTTTTTGTTACTACCCAGATACTTCTGGAATATGAGGAAAAAAATCCGCGAACGGTATGACCAAACAACTGCCGATATTTTTCTTGACGCCCTGACTGTGTCGCCAACGTCCATCAGATTAACACATACTATCATCTGCGCCTGATATATCCCGATTTGGATGACAATAAGTTTGTGGATTGCGCCTTTGCTGCAAACGCACATTTACTGGTCACAAATGACCGAGATTTCCGGATTTTACAGAAGGTAGATTTCCCCAAATTCAACGTGATGCGCATGGAGGAGTTTTTGAAATTCACCGACGGCCCGTAACAGTTTTACATTTCCAATACACTCTTTTACACTCCCCAAACAGCCGCTTTGCCGCCTGCCTCATACGTTTGCCCCATCTTTTCACGATTAAAAAGTTTATCTATGAAAACGGCAAACGTTTTTCTTTTTACCCTGCTTTTCGCTGCAACGGCGCTCAACGCCCAAGTCCGGGAACAATTCACCAACTGCACCGCGGCTTTTCTGGATCAGAAAATGGTGGTGGATCAGTACAGCCCCGAAGGCAAATGCGCGCTGCCCCGCAACGCCGCCGGCGAACTAAGCGTCTGCACCGCCGACCTCTCGCCGGAACGATCCGTTGCCAAGGATAAAATCGCCTTCAGGATCGCCATCCGCGACAAAAACACCGGCACCCTGACCATGTATTCCGGCGATACTTACCGGAGAATCGACCTTCAAAAAGTAATGGCCCAGTGCAAACCCGGCGACCGGATCGTGCTCATCACCATGGACCGGGAATACGCGCTGCCGCACAATGAAATTCTCGTACTGGAGGAGGCGCGTTGATCCTTTGTTTTGCCCCTTTAAACCCGAAAACCTGCCGTTTAACCGCTTTCATGCAACGTATCCGGACGAGGGTGGTCTTTGCCCGCAGTTCATCACCAAATATTTTACGCATGAAAAACATTTCCGCACAAAAGTTGGCCTTTTTGGCGCTGGCCTTGCTTTTTT
>JAKLJF010000226.1:0-2535 GCA_023151335.1 Thermoanaerobaculia bacterium
TGCTCAGTCCGCCAATCAGCGCCCAGCCAAGACCGCGTTTGAGTTCGCCACCCAGGCCGTGCCCGATAGCGATGGGCAGCATGCCGATCACCATGGCGAGGGTAGTCATCAGGATGGGGCGCAGGCGCGACTTACCCGATTCGATCAAAGCGTCGGCTATACCGATCCCCCGGCTTCGGTTGTCATTCGTACGGTCGACGAGCAGGATAGCATTCTTGGCCACCAAACCGGTCATCATAATGATGCCGAAGATTGAGAACAGGTTCATGGTTTCGCCGCTCAGGGCAAGCGCCAGCAGGGCGCCGACAAGGGCGACCGGGATCGAAAATAAAACGATAAAAGGCGATACCCACGACTCATAAAGCGCGACCATAACGAGGTACATGAGCACGATGCCGGCCAATAAAGCCAGGCCCATCGAGCCAAATGATTCCGATTGGTTGGCGAGGTCGCCCAGATACTGGAGCCGGCAACCGCCGAGCGGCACATTTGCAATTTTGGCGCTGAATTCTTTCCCGATATCGCCACTGGGCCGCCCGACGGCTTGTGCATATACGGTAGTCGAAAACTTGCGTTCTTTTCTTTCGAGCGAAGCGGGGGCAAAACCTTCGTCGATATTGGCCACCTGGTTGAGCGACACGGGCTTGCCATATCGGTTGGTTAAGGTCAGGCGCCCAAGCGCCCCGACGCTTTGCGCATCGTCGGAACGCAGGCTGATGCGCAGGGGTGTTTCAAGTTCGTCGAGCCGGACTTCCAGGTCGTCGTTGCCAGAGAGGGCGATCCGGGTAGCCATACCGATGTCTTCGGTGGTAAGTCCGTGGTCGGCGAGTTTGTCGGGTATGGGTTCGATCCGGATTTCCGGCTTGCGTTTCTGAGCAGACAAGCGGATATCCGACGCACCCTGGATTTTGGACAAAACTTCCACCACCCGGTCGGCTGCGATGCGTACGGAGTCGCGGTTTTCGCCCAGCAATGCCAGCTGTATGGGTGCATCGTCGGATTGACCGAACAGGTTGATGGGTGCGGATTTGACCGTTGCGCCCGGAATGGCCAGGGCTTTGAATTTGGCTTCCTGCGCCAGTTCGCCGATGGTTTTCGTACGTTCTTCTTTAGGAGAAAACGTGATATTCAATTCAAAATTGGACGTTTGAGGCGGTCCGAAAGTTTCGCCTGCCGCGCCCACATAAGTGAATATCTTGCGGATCTCCGGCATGGTGGCTTGCAATTCTTTTTCCAGGTTCTGAGCCACGCGGTCTGTTTCCGCCAGCGTGGTGGAAGCGGGCATTTGCACGGTAAGGGCGATTTCGCCTTTGTCCATGGATGGAACGAACTCGCTGCCGACAAAGCCGTTGCCCGGTAGTGTCATGGTAGCAATAAACAGGGAAAACACCCCCAATTGCACCCATCTGCGGTAGCGAAGCGAGCCGGCGAGCAGGTTGCCGTACGCGTTTTCCAGTTTTGCGAACTGCCGTTCAAACCAGTTGCCGAAGCGTCCAGGCTTTTCGTGTTTGGAAAAACGCGCCGCCATCATGGGAGTCAGGGTAAAACAAACCAGCAGGGAGAGCAGGGTGGAGACCACGATCACGCCGGCAAATTCGCGCACGATATCGCCGGCGATACCTTCCACAAAAACGAGCGGCAGAAACACCACCACGTCTACCATGGTAATCGCCAATGCCGTGAAGCCGATTTCATTCCGGCCGTCCATGGCGGCTTTAAAAGAGTTCTTTCCCATTTCCAGGTGCCGGTGAATGTTCTCCAGTACCACGATCGCGTCGTCTACCAATATGCCGACCACCAGCGACATAGCCAGCAGGGTCATCATGTTGAGCGAAAACCCGAATGCGTACATAAAAATAAAGGTGGATACCAACGAGGCGGGGATAGCGACCAAAACGATGAAGGCATTGCGCAGGCTGTGCAGAAAGACGAGCATGACCAGCGCCACGAGCAATATGGCCAGTACCAGGTCCATTTGAACGGCCTTATTAGCCGCAACGGTAAATTCGCTGCTATCCTGCGCCACATCGAAACGCAATCCCAGGCCCTCAAACTCCTGTTCCAATGCTTGAAGCGTCAGCCGGATTTTGTTGCTCACGTCCAGCGCGTTCGCCTCCGTTTGCTTCCGGATGGAAATGCCCACCGCTCCTTTTCCGTTCAGGCGATTTGCTTTTTCGGGCGGCTTTTTATCATCGCGCAGCGTAGCCACTTCCGACAGTTTTACCGTGGCGCCCGTGGGCAGGGTAGCGATCACCAGGTCTTTCAACGATTCGATGGCCGTTGCCTTTCCCTTGATCGTAACGGCAGTGCTGCCAAAGGCGTTTTCCAGGTTTCCGGCGGGCACGTTGAGGTTGGCCCGTTGAAGAGCGCCGGCCACCTGCAGAGGCGATACCTGGCGAAGTTCCATACGTTGCGCATCGAGTTCAACCTGGATTTCACGCTCCTCCAGCCCGATAAATTCCACCTCGCCCACCCCTTTGATCTGCGACAACCGGGGCTTGATGGTTTCCTCCAGCAGTTCGCCGAATGCGGTGC
>JAKLJF010000226.1:2545-7736 GCA_023151335.1 Thermoanaerobaculia bacterium
TGGCCGATATCCGGAGTATGGGCAATTCGTTGGCGTTCAGTTTGGACAGTATGGGTGTTTGAGCATTTTCAGGCAGGTCAGACAATATGGCATTGACCTGGCGCTGCGCATCCTCGAAGGCTTTATCGGCGTCAACACCGGATTCGTATTCGACAAAAACTTTGCTGACACCCTCCGAAGAAGTGCCGGTGATATGTTTGATGCCATCGATCAGCGATACGGCTTCTTCAATGATTTTGGTAATAGAAGTTTCAATTTCCGACGGCGAAGCGCCGGGATAAATCGTGGTGATATCGGTAAAAGAGGTATCGAATTTGGGCAGCAGTTCGTACCTCAATTGCGTGTAACCGAACAGCCCAAAAAGAAATAAAACCAGATAACCAACCAGCACAACCACCGGTTTTTTTATCGATAATTCAGTAAGTGACATGATGAGAAATGTTTTTAGATGGTGAAATGGATTTGCCATTTACCCGGCGTGCATGGTTTGTTGCCACGCCGGGCAGATCGCCGGGTTTAATAGCCGGGTTTGTCTCCCGTTTTCAGGTTATCCTGTCCTTTGACGACCAGGCGATCGCCGGTTTGCAAACCGGACAATACTTCCACGGCGTTGTCGCCCGTTGAATTGCCCAGTTCGACAGTACGGAGTAGGGCTTTGCCTTCCGTGTCGAGGATAAAAACCGACGGTGTGGCAGCGAGGCTGAGCAGCGCCGTTTTGGGTATGATCACGACGTTCTTGCGGGTCGCCCCGCCGAAATGCGCCCGGACGCTCATGCCGGCGCGGATTTCGCCGCTTGGGTTCGGGACGGATAATTCCACGTCGAAACGGCCCGCTTCGTCGGCAACCACGGCGATGTTGGACACACGCCCTGATGCCGTTTTGCCGGGCAAGGCATCAAATGTGACTTTTACCGTCTGGCCCTTTTTAATTTTGGTGATATCCTGTTCGGTCAGCGGCGCCACCACTTTCAGCGTAGCGATGTTGGTGATTTTGGCAAGCGGTTGGCCCGGCTGCACCACCGCGCCCTGTTCCACATTTTTTTGCGTAACAACTCCGCTTATTGGCGCAATGATACGGGCATCACGGATCAGCCGTTTCGCGGAAGCAACGCTCGCATAGGCTTGTTCTGCCGAATAGCGGGCGTTTTCCACTTCGGCTTCCGTGGCGTTGTTTTCAGCGTGCAGGTTTTCCACGCGCCGCAGGGTACGTTCGGCCTGCCGGAGCGAGGACTCGGCGGCTTCCAGGGAAATCCGGCGCAGTTCGGTGTCGGTTTCTGCCACTACCTGCCCCTGAGCAACCGTACCGCCTTCCCGCAGGTACAAGGCACTGATCCGTCCGGGATTCTCCACGATAATGGTTACTTCAGAGGATGGTTCGGTTTTACCCACCACATCGAGCGGATATTCCACGGTCTGTGCCCCGATGGTCATTAGTTCCACCGCTGGGGCGACGGTTTGAAGCGCTTTGGCGGCCTGCTGCCGATTGTCTTCGCGTTTGGCCAGAAGGGTTCGGATGGTTCCGCCAACAACGGCGAGGGTAAGCAGGGTGATCCAGGCAATTCGAAATAAAGTTTTCATTTTGTCGTAAATTTTTAATGAAAGTATGGGGCAAAAGTGCCGGCAGGGCGGGCAGCCACGCAGGAAAATGACCGCCAAGGGTAGCGGGCCGTGGGTCAAGCGTTCAAAAACGGGGGGTGAAATGCAAGGGACTGGCTGAAAACCTGGCTATAATTATCCAGGCTGAAACGGCAAAGTCATAGGTTTTACCGAACCACGGTTACCTCGCCGGACAACACTTTTTTAGTATTGTCAATAAACTCAACTTCTGCCTGCCAGATATAAACACCCGGCGGCAAGGGTTTGCCGCGGCTGTTGCCGTCCCAGCCGCCGGAAAGGTCATTGAACACATCGCTACCGGAAGAATATAAAACGTTTCCCCAGCGGTCGAAGACCCGGAACGAGCGGATAATACCAAAATCGGGACTTTGCAGGTAAAAATAATCGTGCAGCCCGTCGTTGTTGGGCGAAAAGACGTTGGGCGCGTAAATGCGCCGCGTTTGGTCCACCTGTACTTCAATGCCGGCGGAATCCTGGCAAATACTGTTCGATACCTTCAGGCCGTAAACGGCGCTCTGCAAAGGCATGGCCACCGGGAGCGGGCAGTCGAGACAGGAAAGGGATTGCCCGGGCGGATCCGTCCAGGTATACGCCAAAGTATCGCCGGCATTCAGGATCAGGGGATCAAGGGTGATTTGTTCCCCCTGGTGAATCAACATCGGATCAACCGGTGCAATGTCGATCAGGGCGCCTGCCACGACAGTCCAGTAAACATCCGAAGGGAAACAGCCGTCGAAGAGGGTCAGGTGGTACACGCCTTCCTCTTGAACCTGCAAAGTGGGTTCCGTGGATCCGTCGTCCCACAGGAAACTTTTACCCAGATGACCGGCATCCAGCGTAATAACGGTATTAGCACAGATCGTATCGGTGAAAAACAAGGTATCGGCCTGTGTGCCCAAAATATGGATGGGCGTGCTGTCGGCCGTCAGCGTGGCCGGATCATCGGACCAGCGCATGGGCCCCATCACCCGCGGTAAGTCGTAAATGCGCGCCCGGTTCAGGTAGTTACCCGGGGGGAGATCGCCTGCTTCCACCAGCAGATCGAGGGTGTCTTTACCCACTTTCAGCGTCAAACCCTCGAGGTTCACAATACCGGGTGGCAAACCTGTTTTCAATTTTCCGCCAAACGGGTTTTTTGCTATTTTTTTAAAAGTAAAACCGGCCGGCAGCGTATCGGCAAACGAGATATTATACCGCGGCTCACCGGAATCATTCCTGATGATAAACCGGAAGATCGTTTCACTGCACGGAAAAATGGTGTCGGGCGCAAACAGGTGAGCCACGGCAATGGTAAAAGGACAGGAAGCAGAGGTGACGTCGTGCCGCACCACAACGGACTCGCATGTATTACCCGCTTCCATGACGTATATGCCGCCTTTAGATACGATCAGCACAGTTTCCGTCGAACCGTTATCCCATCGCACATTGCCGCCGTACGCGGAGGCATCCAGTTCCATGGTTTCGCCGTGGCAAATGAACCAGTTGTAGAATAAACTGTCCTCATCGAAGCGGTTTACCCGGGTAAAAGAACTGTCAGCAAAGCCCGCCGTAGCGGTATTGTCCGACAGCCGGTTTTTGCCATGCAGGACAGGTAAGCCCCTTAAAACAGCCTGGCTTTTGTACAGGCCTTTAGGGATATCCCCCATCCTTAATTTCACCGACAGTTGCCAGATACCAGGCTGCAGGTTGAAATTTTTCAAAGAAAGGGCGCCCGGTACGCTGAGCGTATCCACCGGCACGCCAAAAGGGTTTTGAACGGTGCCGGCGAAATGAAATCCCGGCGGCAAGCGGTGTTCGAAGCTGACGCCGGGCAGGGGCTGTTCACTTTTGTTGGCTATGGTATAGGTAGAGGTCAGTTCGCTGCAGGGAAGCGCCGTACCGGGATCAATGGTATTTTTAAACCCGACCGAAAAAGGGCAGGATGCGGCATCCGTCACGCCCATGGCCGGCCCGGTGGCCAGCAGCGTTTCTTTGCCGCTTGTTTTGTCTATGCGGAATAAGGCGTCAACAATGCCGTATTGTGTGCTCCCGTAAGCGTACAGGTCGCCGAAAGCGTCGAAATACAACCCGAAAATGTTGTTTATATTCCCGATAGTAGCAAGCGGTTTGGTCGCTCCCGTGTTCGGATCGATGGCAATGATCCTCCGGTTCATCCCGTCGTAGCCGTAGAGTTCGCTGCCATATGGATCAAATGCAATATCCCGCATGTAGCCGGCGCCGCTCAGCGGTACGAATTGGGTCGTGTAATTGCCTCCTTCAAGGTTGGTTTTGGCCAGGTGCACATCGGGCCCGGCAAAGGCGGAGCCTATGCTCACCAGCGATTTTCCGTCGGGCGAAACATCGCCGGCTACATAAAACAATGCATCGTCCAGGCCAATTTTACCAAGGTCTTTTAAGCCCCCGTTCCGGCCGATTTGAAACAGGTGGTTGTTGCCCGGATTGATGCCATACAACAGGTTGTCGGTTTTGCGGAAACCAATAGCCTCCATCCCGCCCGCCGGCGGGGCGCCAAGCGGACCGGTCTTCAATACATTGCCCGCATCGACCCCGAACTCCAGCATATCGCTGCTGCCGAATACCGTCAGGTATACCTGGCCCGTGCGCTCAAAGGGCGTCTGGCCGCCGATGCCCGGACAGCATACGATCAGCAAAAACAGGATACGCAATGCGTGAGGGCGGTATCGAGGCATGGCATAAATCTTTTGAGCGGCTGCGCCCGGTAAAATTAAAAAACCCTCCTGCAATTGGTTTATTGCAAGAGGGTTTACTGCTAAAACAGACGAATTTTCATTGCAGGCTCAGCCGTTCGCGGATTTTTTTAACCTCCTCCACAGGGGCGCCGCTAATCTCGGCAACCTGATCGTCGGGCAGGGCAGGAAATTTCAGGATCAGTTTTTCGGCTACTTCGAGCGCAGGTTCGATTTTGCCTTCGATTTTGCCTTCGATTTTTATATGGTCGTAAGTTGATAAAAATTCAGGTTGAACACTTTCTGCAATATTTTCCATAATTTTGTTTTTTATGACCGGGCTGCGAAGCCCCGATATTCGGACATAATATACGAATAAAGTCTCGACAAATATACGCCCTTCTTCGGTTTTTAAAAACTCCTCACCGCGTTCAAAAATCAGTTTCATTTGCCCCTCCAGGAACATCCTGTCATGCGAGTGTTTCATCGTCAGCAGGCCATAAGCCAGAAAGCCGAGGCGAAGTTGAAAATGCGGATATTCCGGGGCAAAACTTTTATGTTCCAACAGTATTGCAATGATGGCTGGTACTTTAATTCTCTTACCGCCGGGTACCACCAGGTTGCACCGGTATACCTTATCAGAGAATACCGAGGCTAAATCCGGTGTGATATATTCGGTGTCATCGTATGTTAGCGTGTCCAAATCAATACAGGAAAGCAGCGTTTCCGGCAAAAAGGCTTCGAGGAACTCCTGAACGACCGGCGTAATGGAAAACAGGTATTTATACCTCGCGCCGCCAGGTTTTCAGCATCAGCGCGCGAAACGTTTACGAAACTTTTTAAGTTTCGTAAACGTCGTTCTCTGAATCTGCCATGCTGAAAACCTG
>JAKLJF010000227.1 GCA_023151335.1 Thermoanaerobaculia bacterium
CTGGACCTGGAAAATACCGGATACCTGGCATTTGAACGCCTGACTTTTCGCGGCATTCAGCCATCCTATTACACTTACGCCACCGTTTATGTTTCGGATCAGACAACCGACGTCCGCTTTGAAAACTGCCGCCTGGAACTTGCCGACAGCACCGGCAATCCGGCGACGGAAGGGCGGGTAGCGTACCTGACAAGCGCCCGGAAAATTACCTTAACCGGCTGTACCGTTGCCGGCGGCCAAACAGGACTTTACGCCGCTGACGGCAACGATGAAAGCCGGGAATTATCGGTAATAAATTCAGATTTTCTGAACCAATATTCACTCGGCATCCATTGCAGCAACCTGGACTCCGTGCTCCTGCTGGATAACCGGTTCCGTACCAATTCAAATTATTATTACACCGGAATCCGGGCCGAATACATGGAAAACGGACTGCAAATCCAGCGAAATAAAATCTCCCGTGTGCCGGGTCCGGCTATGGAGTTTTACGGTCTTACCGGAACCGTTGATAAGCCTGTGGTGATAGCAAACAATTTTATTTCCATCATAGATGCCGGTTCTTCACCCGCTATTTCGCTTGGCGGCAGCAGTGATGTCGGTATTTTTTTCAACAGCGTTCAAACGGAAATAACGTCGAGTTGGGCGCCGGTTATTCAGGTTTCTTACCCTTCCGGTCCTATAACACTTCGAAACAACATTTTTTCAAACCCGGGAGGTGGCAAAACCATTAATTTTAATGGCAATCCTCCGTTTCTTTTATCTGATTATAACAACTTTTATACTACCGGGAAAAGCCTTGCCACCTGGAACGACCAAAGCATCGACAACCTGGCTGCCTGGCAATCGGCATCCGGAAATGACCCGCACTCCCGTGCCGTTTCGCCGAAATTCGTATCCCCGGAAGATTTACATGTGTACGAGCCTGATCTGGATGGCACGGGCACGCCCGTTGCGGGTATTTCTGACGATATCGACGGAGAGCCCCGCGATCCGGCCATGCCGGATATCGGCGCCGATGAATTCGCGCGTTTGCCGAACGACGCGGGTGTTGTCGCACTGGTGGGGCCGCTTCCTCCTTATGCCATCGGTCAGCAAATGCTGAAGGTGGCGGTGCGGAATTTCGGCACGGCGTCCCTCAGCTCCCTCGATATCCGGTTCTCGGTGAACGGCCAACCGCGGCCCGTTTATCACTGGACGGGCAATATTGCGCCGAAAGACACGGCACAATTCACCGTGGGCATGTTCGATTTCACTACGCCGGATTATTATTCCTGTGTTTTTTACCCGGAAAATCCAAACGGTCAACCCGACAGTCAACCGTTGAATGACACCCTGAAAACCACCCTGCATCCATCGCTGTGCGGTACGTATACTGTTGGCGGGTCATTCCCGGATTTTCCGGGTATGAACGAAGCGTTGGCTGCACTTAACGGATTAGGCGTTGCCTGCCCGGTCACGTTTCAAGTGCGCGATGGCGTCTATGATATGCTTTCGACTACACTTTCAGATTTTACAGGCACTGGTTCCGAAAATCCAGTGATATTCCGGTCGGAGAGCGGTTCGGCTGCAAATGTGAAAATCCGGATCACCGGGCCGTCACTCAAACTGCAATCGGTAAACCATCTGAGCTTCGAAAACCTGAACTTTGAAAGTGTATCTTCCTCCCAACAGTATTTGCATGTTTTTTCGATCTATAATGATTGCCACCATATTCGCTGGGAAAACTGCATCATTACAGCAAAGGGCAATGAAGCGGCCGGCATCCATTCAAGTTATGCCGCGGATAGCATCCTGATCAAAGGTTGCACGTTTATGGGAGGCAAATATGGCTTATACCTGGTAGGCGGGGCATCCGACATGTTTATTGAAAACAATATTTTTAAAAGCATTGCCGGATACGGTGTTTATTTGAGTGGGAATTATTGCCGGCTTACCGGTAACCGCGTCGAGGCCACTTTCAGTACTTCCAACGGTTTCTACATTTCGGGTTCGGGCCACCAGGTATTGAAAAACGATCTGACCGTCAGGACCGGCGCCGGTATTTATGCCGAGGGGCCTTCCCCTTTATACTCCGATGAAAAAATATTAATTGCCAATAATTTTGTCAAAGCCGTAGGATCATCTCAAGCGAACTGTATCCGGTTGTATGGCCGTACGGGCGTTTATTTCAACAATTGCCTGGTCACCAGCACCAATCCCGGATCGGCGCCGCTGAATGCATGGGACGGAGAGTTCGACATCCGGAACAACATCTTCATGAATACCGGCGGCGGTTATGCCGCGGTCATACGGGTAGACGACAGGGTAACGGCCGATTATAATGACCTGTTCACCACCGGCGCCCGCTTTGTTAACAACAGCAAATCAAATACCGCCTACGATAACCTGGCCGCCTGGCAGGCGGCAACCGGTCTCGATGCGCACAGCCTTTCGATAGATCCGCTTTTTTACTCCACGACAGATTTACATATCCGGCAAGTCGCCCTCGACCGGGTGGGTATCCCCATAGCCGGGGTGCCGGATGATTATGACGGCAACTCCCGCGACCCGGAATATCCCGATATTGGCGCCGACGAGTTTTTCCCCTTCAATACCGATTTGGCGGTTAAAGCCATATTGTCACCTGTTTCGGGATGCATCGGCGGGCCGGCTGAAACAGTCGCTGTTTCCATAGCAAACCGGGGTCTCGAAATGCAGACAAGTTTCACTGTTTTTTATCAGCTGGACAATCATCTGCCCGTGGCGGAAAATGTGGGCGCATTTACGCTGGCTTCCGGGGCCATTGAACCATTTTCCTTTACTGCACCCGTCAACTTGTCGGCACAGGGTAATTTTAAACTGCGCGTCTGGGTACAGGCCGCCACCGACGAAAACCCGGCCAACGATACCGCTACCGCAAATATCAGATTCGGCGATTTCAATCTGTACCTTACTGTTCCTGAAGACTCTGTTTGCAAAGGGGGGTACGTCACACTAATTGCCAACCAGGTGAGTGGCGCCAGTTATCTCTGGCAAAACGGTCATACCGGTAGTACCCTGATCGAGACGTTGACAACCGACAAGACCTACACTGTGACGGTCACGAAGAATGGTTGCCAGCACGTCGATTCGGCGCATATCATCGTTTTGCCGATACCGCAACAGGTAGAAATTACGCCCGACGGCCCGACGACGTTCTGCCCCGGTGAGAGTGTTACACTACAATCCAATGTTGCCGAGAATATCGTGTGGAGCACCGGCGAGACAACGCCGTCCATTTTGGTTTCCCTTGGCGGCGACTACTGGGTCACCCTGACCAATAGTTACGGTTGTAAAACATTCGATCATGTCCCGGTAGCCATATGGCCAACAAAAGTTACCGGGGCTGGAATTATTTGCCCCGGAGAACAGGCCGTTCTTGAATTGCCCTTTTCACTGCTCACTGGTCAATGGTCGACTGGCGACACCGCCCAAAGCATTACCGTAAGCCCACAGCAGACGACCACCTACTATGTATATGGTACCGACGTGCATAATTGCCAGATAGCGGATACGGTTATTATCGGGGTAGATACGGATTCGGTAACGGCGCCGGCTACCGAACTGCTGCCATCGGATCAATCCCTTAACGTCTCGCCTAAGCCTGCTCATTTTTCGTGGTTTCCGCCGGCCCAAGCCTTATTTTTCGAGGTTTTTATCTGGCCCGGCGAAGAGTCCAGGCCGATGCAGCCGACTATTAGCAAGACTACCTCTATTCATGCCACGGCCAACCTGGCAAATGGCCGCACTTATTTGTGGCAGGTGAGGTCGTTTAATGCCTGTACCGAATCGTGGAGCGATACGATGACGTTTACCACGTCAAATTTACCTGATTTGCAGGTTATTAAAGTGATTGCGCCGCCCTCAGGATTGTACGGTCAAAATATAACGGTCCAATGGACGGTAAAAAATACAGGGCAAAAGGGTACGGGCGCCGGGGGCTGGACCGATAAAATTTGGCTGGAAACAGACGACGTCTTTTCCCACCGGGTTAATCTGGGTTCGTTCCCCAACGTCAGCTATCTAAATCCCGGCGAGTCGTACACCCAAACTAAAATTGTCGGCATTCCGGCTAATAAAGTGGGGTATGGATATTACAAACTGGTCGTGGAGACGGATACCGGGTTGAAAATCCCTGAGTTGGACGAAAAGAATAATACCACCACTGCGCAATTCCTCATCGATATTCCGCCCTTACCCGATTTGGAAGTGGCTTCTGTCGGCGCACCGACTGCCGCTTTTAGCGGAAATACCATAACCGTCAACTGGTCGGTCATCAATACGGGTAATTTGAATATTTTAAGAAACTGGTTCGATGCTGTATATATATCTTCGGACAGCGTTTTCAGCTTGTTGCAGGCAAAAAAACTTGCAGAAGTGTCTTATTCCGGCGCCTTATCGGGCTATCTGCAACCCGACAGCACTTACAGCAACGCCCAACCGGTAAAAATTCCGTTGGATTATTCAGGCGTCTATTGGATACATGTGCTGACGGACAGAGTCAATTCAGGCATAGAGTTTTTGGAAAACAATAACAGCGGAACTGTTACGGTACCCTTGGTGGTCACACTCACGCCGCCGCCTGACCTGGAACCATACCATATCAATTTTCCACCGGCTGCAGTTTCGGGGCAGCCGGTAGCGATTGGTTTTGAGGTTCGCAACAACGCGGCGGCCAATTACCCGGGTCAGAGTTCCTGGTACGACGAAGTGTTTATTTCTCTGTCGCCGGTATTTGATGAAAAGGCAGTTTCAGTTGGCAAGCAATACCATACTGGCGGCATTGCTGCGGGGGGGAGTTATCCGGTTTCCGGGGTAATTACCTTGCCGCAAGGTATTTCCGGCGAGTACTACTGGCATGTACAAGCCGACGCCGGCGATGATGTTTTTGAATACATCTTCGAAAACAACAACCTGGCGGCCAGCGACGGCGTCATGCAGGTTGCACTGGCGCCTTACCCCGATTTTACGGTGACAAACGTTACACCGGACAGCTTGACAGCCCGCGAAGCGGCGCCTTTTTCGGTTCACTGGACGACCCTTAATGCCGGCAACGGCGCCAACAAGGGCATTTACCGCGATCGCATATACCTCAGTGAAAGCCCGGATTGGAATATGGGCGCCGGCGCAAAAATTTTAGCCACTTACACCTTCAATCAAGTGCTGTTCCCCGGCGACTCAGCCGTGCGGAAGTCGGACCTGATCCTGCCAAACCTGGCAGCCGGGCAATGGTATTTCTTTGTGGAAGCAGACGCCTATAATGATGAACAAGAATTCGGAACGGAACAGAACAACATCGCACACTCGGTTGCAGTGACCATCCAGCCGTTGCATGCCGATTTGGAAATTACAGCGTTTTTGGCTCCGGAAGCAGCCAACAGTGGAGAAAACATTATGGTTTCCTGGAAAACGGCAAACAACGGGGATGTCACCACGGCTGCAAATTTGTGGATGGACCGTTTATTGTTGTCAAAGGATACGATACCCGACGGCGGTGATTGGCAATTGGCGGCCGTAGAGCACCGGGGCCGGCTCGATACCGGCGAGACTTACACCGTTTCCCAAGCAGTAAATATACCTAATGGTTTATCCGGCAATTACTAACTGTTGATCGATGTAGCGCATGATTGGGAAGCGCAAGCAGACGACGCAAATCCGGCGAATGACCTGGCACTTCGTCCGATCACCATCTATTTGCAGTCAACACCCGATTTGCAGATATCTGATTTGAGCGCCCCGGTAAAAGTCTACGCTTCCGAAAAATTTTATCTGCATTATACTGTAGTCAATAACGGCGCAGGCGAAGTTTCCGGAAAGTCAATTTCCGACCGGGTCGTATTGTCAAACGATCTGTACCTGAAAGGGGCGGATATTGATCTCGGATTTCGCACTGCTACCCGTACGCTCTTAACCGGAAGTAGTTATACCGACAGTATCCAGCTGACCATTCCGGTTTATGCCGCGGGGAACTATTATCTTTTGCTTCAAACAGACAGTAAGGAAAACATTTATGAATTCCAGGGTGAAAGCAACAACATTGCCTGGTTATTGCTTCAGATAACGCCAATCAACGATGTAGCAGGGAACCTTACCGTTACGGAGGTGGAAACACCGGACAGCGCCCTGCTGGGCGAACCGTTGAGCATCCGGTACGTACTCAAAAATACAGGCGATTCCCTGGTTTCCGGTACCCTGCGCGACGCTTCCTATCTTTCCACAGATCAACTTTTTGACGATGTTTCAGACCGCCTGCATACGATTTCCAACTATTCGGTAAACCTGCAGCCGGGCGACTCACTGGAGCAAATGCTTATTGCCCCGGCGCTGACGGCTAAAGCAGGTGATTATTTCGGGCTGATCCGCGACAACATTGCAGCGACCACACGGGAATCGTCGTTCGATGACAACCTGGGTGTCGCTCAACAATCCCTGTTTATCGATGCCCGCCCGCTGGCGCTTAATGTGCCGGACACGACCGCTTTGCATCCGGGCGGCTACAAGTATTATAAAATTAGCGTGGATGCCGGCAAAGACCTGCTTATAACCCTGCGCAATGTTGCTGTTGCGGGAGTGAACCGCGGGCGGCTGTTTGTCGGATTCGACCGGGCGCCATCGGGCGCCGACTTCGATATTACCGATGACGATGGGCCGGAGACCAAACTGGTGTTGATCCCCAACACACAAGCCGGGAATTTTTACGTATTGGCGCAGTTGGGCAGTACGGGTGGGCCAATGCCTGCTGCCGAAATTCTGGCCCGGGCCTTGCCGTTCTCCCTGCTCGACGTTACACCGGACCACGTAGGACGTGGTTTGGTGACTACTACGCTCCGGGGCGCCGGTTTCCGGCCCAACACGGTGGTGCAAATCCGGAAAAACGGTGTCGTATATGCCGGGGCGATTATTTCGAATTTAAAAAACAGCATGGAAATGGATGTCCGCTGGCAGCTCGATTCGGTGCCGGAGGATGTTTATGACGTGGTGGCAATCAATGGAAATGAGGAGGTAATGCTTTCCGCCGCGCTGACAGTAGAGCCCGCACAACAACTCCGCATCAGCGTCGTGGAAAACCTGCCGAGAGAAATAAGGGTCTTCAATAAGGTTTCTTTACCGATTGGATTTGTAAATACCGGAAATCTCGATGTACCGTTGGCCGATGCTACTTTGCTCTTTCCATCATTTGTGAAAGTTTCTCAAGTAACGTCTACTCCTGAAAAAATCATCCGGCTGACCCAGTTGATCGATACGGCGGTTTATTATTCCGACGATATGTTGTCAGCGGGTGTATCCAGTATGATGCCGCTTATCTTGAAAAATGTAAAACCCGGCGAAAAACTGTTTCTGAGTTTTCAGGTGAGCGATCTTCCGTCTGGTGTGTTACCGTTGGAAATCCAGGTATTTCCGTATACGGTTGAACAATACATTCAAAAACAAGCGCTGGTTGTGGAAGAGCAACGGCAAGAGATTGCTTCGATGACAAATCCGCCAGCGAACTTGTTGACGGCGATAGCCGATAAAGATAGTTTCCGGAATATTATGTTCCGGCCTTTTCTCGTAAAAGGTATTTTTACCGAAGCGGATGTGGCGGCAGCGGATGTTGAATGCCGGCAATGTCCCGGCATGATTACCTACCGGCCAGGAGTCAATACCGGCACTGCAAAATAC
>JAKLJF010000228.1 GCA_023151335.1 Thermoanaerobaculia bacterium
TTCGCGATTTTACTTGGCCAGCGACCGGGGCAGATTTCACTTTTGATTGCGATACCAAGCGTTACTCGACTGCCGTATATTTTTCGGCCGCTTTTTTAAGGGACTGATTTAAGACAAAAAACACCTAAATAGAGCCGATTTTAAAATTTCAGTTAATTTTTTCACACAAAACACAAGTGCAAAATGGAACAATCGGACAACACAACTAACAATGGCCACGAGAACGGAAATGCTAAAAAGGGCATTGACTACTTTATGAATACCCGCAATTGGTGGGGCCCTTTGACTTTCATATTGATCATCAGCCTGGCAGGCGTGGGTATGATCGGCTACCAAACCTATTACGACGCGCCGCCCGAAGCGACTTTTGTCGCGCCCGCGGGTCAGGTTATCCTGGAAAAAGCGGCCATTACCCGCGGGCAGGAGGTATTCCACAAGTACGCTCTGATGGAATACGGCAGCTTTTTTGGCGACGGGGCGCAGCGCGGGCCTGATTTTACCGCCGAGGCGCTCAACCTGACGGCCCGCTACATGGTCGAGTACGCCGCCGGCCAGTTCCGCGTCAAAAACGGGCGCGACCCTTCGCCCGAAGAAATAAAAGTGATGGAAGAAGGCGTCAAAAAAGACCTGAAAACCAACCGGTACAACGAGCAGGAGCAGAAGATTTACCTGACCGAAGGGCAGACCTACGCCTTGGGAAAAGTAAAATCATACTATACCGATGCTTTTATCGACAAAAACCACGACAAGTCTTTCCCGACCAAAGGATATATCGCCAACCGGCAAGAGGTGGAAGACTTGGCGAGTTTTTTTTACTGGGGCGCCTGGGTGTGCGCGGCAGAACGGCCGGGTTCGGGGTTCAGTTATACCCACAACTGGCCTTACGACCCACAGGCCGGCAACACGCCCACCACGCCGGTGATCCTGTGGAGCGTATTGGGTATGTTGGGCTTTGTGCTGGGCTGCGGTATCGTGCTGTATTTTATCGGCCAGTACAACCAGTTGCCGAACCGCTTTTTCACGCCGCCTAAAAAGGACCTGCTCACCATCGACAAAGTGCGCAATTTCAAACCCACGCCCAGCCAGCGGGCCACCTATAAATTTTTTGCCGTGGCGGCATTGTTGTTTTTCGTTCAGGTGCTCAGCGGCATTATTACCATCAATGATTTTATCAATTTTTTGGGCTATGCCGGTATTGAAATCACCGAACAGGTACCCGTGACGCTGGCGCGCACCTGGCACATCATGTTGTCGTTGTACTGGATTTCCACCTGTTGGATCGCCTCTTCGATCTTTATCCTGCCTATTCTGTCCAAAAAAGAAATACCGGGCCAACTACCGCTGGTCAATACCCTGTTCTGGCTTTTGTTCACGCTCGTGGCCGGTTCTTTGACCGGTATGGTGCTGGGGCCGCTGGGCTTGTTGGGCGAATGGTGGTATATGCTGGGGCACCAGGGCTGGGAATACGTCGATTTCGGCCGGCTTTTCCAAGGGTTGCTCATGGTGATCTTTGTGCTCTGGGGCGTGGTGGTGTATCGCGGCCTGCGGCCGGCGTTTGAGAAAAAAGAAACCTGGAGCCTGCCCAAATGGATCATGTATTCGGTGATCGGGATTCCCCTGTTGTTTATCAGCGGTTTTGTGGCAACGCCGGAAACCAATTTTGTGATCGCCGATTTCTGGCGCTGGATGGTGATCCACATGTGGGTGGAAGCCTTTTTTGAAGTGTTCATCACGGTGATCGTCAGCTATTTGCTGGTGCTGATGGGGCTGGTAAGCCGCCAGGCCGCCGTCCGGGTGGTGTATTTTGCCACTATCCTTTTCCTGGGCACCGGTTTGCTGGGTATTTCCCACAATTTCTACTGGAACGCCAAGCCGGTGGCCACCATGGCGCTGGGCAGCGTGTTCTCCACCCTGCAGTTTATCCCGCTGATCCTGCTTACCGTGGAAGCCTGGCGTTTTAAAAATATGCCCAAAATCGCGGTGGGCGACGTGGAACAAAAGGACCTGGGCCGGAATTTTGCTTTCCCCGAAGTATTTCTTTTCCTGGTAGCCGTCAACTTCTGGAATTTCTTCGGCGCGGGCGTGATGGGCATCATCGTCAACCTGCCGATCATGAACTATTTCGAACACGGCACCTACCTGACCATCAACCATGCCCATGCGGCCCTGATGGGGGTTTACGGCAATATTTCATTAGCCGCCATGCTGTTTGCCTCTAAGATGACTCTGCGCTCCGAGCGATGGAACGCGCGGTTGATCCGTACCGTGTTCTGGGCTATCAACGCGGGCCTGATGCTGATGGTGATACTCGACCTGTTCCCGGCCGGCGCTATCCAGTTTAAAGCCGTGGTGGATAAAGGACTGTGGTACGGCCGTTCCGCCGACTTTATACATGGCAGCGCATTTGAAGCCCTCACCTGGCTGCGGGGCGTGGGCGCCACCCTGTTCTTCTTCGGCGGCGTCATTCCGCTGGCCTGGTTCATGGTAACCCGCATGCGGTCGCTCAAAATAGCCCGCAGCGGTCAGGCAGTGGATGATTTGGATAGCGAAGACGAAACGGAGCCGGGACTCAACGGCGTGCTGGAAGAGAAAAAAGACCTCGCTGAAAAGTACGGAATTCCGGGGTAAACGCCGGGCCGAAAGCGTCATTTCAGATTTCAGATTATATGATTGTTGATTTTTAATGTCCCGTAGCGTGTATCGCGACATTAAAAATCAACAATCGGAAACTATCACCTATTTCCCAGGTTTGGGAAACTAAACTTTATCTAAAATGAAAGAAGAATTAATTGAAAAGATCAAAAAAGACGGGTACTGCAGAATACCCAATGTCTACACGGAAGCCGAAATAAAAAAGGCGCTCGATCTGACGAACTATTGGTATGAAAAAACCAAGGGTACGGCGACCAACCTTTCCGCCCTGACCAGGGACGATCTTTATTTGTTCAATCCGCATTACAAGGACTTCTACTTTTTAGAGCTGTTTTTTAAGCCGGCCATCCTGCACGAAATTCTGATGTATTTCCTGAACGATCAGTGGTTTCGCGCCATCCCGCAAGACCAGCCCAATTATATTTTGCAAAACTTTATGGCGCGAAGCAGCGACAAACGCCTGGCTATGCACATCGACTCCTTTATACCCTATCACAGCAAATATTTGTTCATACTTCAGGCGGGCATCCCACTACAGGAGCAAACGGAAGAAAACGGCTGTTTCGTTGCGATACCGGGCTCGCACCTGAGTGGGGAATTCGTGGAACAAAGCGCGTATAAAGATGCGATTCCAATACTGTCGAAACCCGGTGATTTGCTGATCTGGGACAGCCGCATCTGGCACGGCACCATGGAGAACAAAACGCAGAAAACGCGCTGGTCGCTGATCGCAGCCTTTGCGCGCTGGTGGGTCAAACAAATGTTCGATTACCCGATGGGGCTCCCGCAGGAAATTTATGAACAGCTGACCGACAACCAAAAGGCCATGCTCGGATTCTGCTCCATCCCTTATGTCAACGAACAGGAAGGCGTGGACAAAAAGCGCGGTTATGATAAGCTGCTGCCGCATGTGGACGATTACAAACCCAGGCCAAAAGCGGAAGCCCTGAGTTTTTAAAAACACTTTGAAATCCCCCCACTTATTTTCTTTCCGGCATTCCTACGGGCGCCTTATGATCGCTTTGTTAACCATTATGCAAAAGAGCGGGCAGGATCAATTCCTGGCCGCTTTTTTGTCGCGCCGTTATTGGCGTCCTCGCCATAGCCGTCAGGCTAAGGCTGACCTCGGAGGGGCGAACGTTTGTAGGAATCGATTTTCAAAGGATTATACAGGGATCGGAGTACCCATATCGCTTAAAATCTTGGGCAGATTCCAAGCGGAATATTCTTCAACCTGTCCTTCCGTCGGATTTAACCGCGAAGCGGTTAAATGTGAATAGCCGCGGGTGCAACCCGTGGAAAAATGACGGTGGCGAGTCCAACCGCGAAGCGGTTGAATGTAAAATATGGAATGTAAATTATTGATTATCAAACACAAAATGCTTCATTCAACCGCTTCGCGGTTGCTGTTCGCGGGGCCGCATTACCCCGGATTGCATCCGGGCTATTCACATTCAACCGCTTCGCGGTTCTATAACCCGCCTTAGCCTGACGGCTATGGCGTCCTCGCCAACAACACTGACGCGCTCAAGCACTTTCACCACTGCTTCATTTCCCGGTCCAGTGTTGCCGAGTCGATCAGCAGGTTCGCCTGGGCGAAGGCGATATTATCTTCCCGGAAAATGTGCAGTTTCAGCGTTTCCACCAGTTCCTTGCCCTGTTCCAGGGCCGCATCAAGCACGATAGCGCGCGAAGCCCGGTCGGGCAAGCGCACCGACAGGGCAAAAAAGTTGAATGCCACGGCGGCCATTTGCAGGGCTTTGGCGTGATCGTCTTCCAGCACGTTCACGGCGGTCAGCGGTTCGGCGCCCTGCCCGTGTTCGCCGCTTTCGAGCAGGCGGCGATGCAGCAACGGGAACAGGCTTTTTTCCTCTTTTTGGTTATGGGGGACGATGCTGTTGTCGAAAAAGTCGAAAAAGCCGCGCAGCGTTTTGTCCGCCTCGCGGCTGATGCCGTTTGTCTGGATGTCGAGCAGGGCTTTCTCGAATGCGTCGAGTTGGGCCAGGCAATCGAGGTGTTCGCGCATCAGTTGTTGCAAATAGGGATGCAATTCGTCGAAGGCGACGGGGGCGAGGTTGGGCGGGGCGTACGCGTCGGGCGGGTCCATGGGCGAAAACTCCTCCCCGGAATCGTCTTTTTGGGCGTTGCGGCGCAGGGGGTCTTCCGATTTGAGATGTTGCAGATCAAGCATTTGGATCATGTTTTTTTGGGCGGCGTTTATTCCGCGTCGTTTACAAAAATATCGTCTATCCACGACAGGAGGGCCATCATGCTGGGAAAGCCGATGGTCGGCAGGGCGAGAAAGGCGATGTGCTGGAGTTCTTCCCGGGTAACGCCGGCTTGCACGGCCTTGCGGATATGCGAGTGAAAGGCGCCTTCGAGCATGGCGCCGCCGGAAATGGCGACTTTGACCAGCGCCCGGGTTTTTTCGTCCAGCGGGCCGGCCTGGTGTACGGCGTCGCCCAGCGCGCTGTACGCTTTCCCGATTTCGGGATGCTGTTCCATGAACCGGGTGAAACGTTTGGGAATTTTATCTTTCGGCGTAGGCATAGGATATGTTGTATAGCGTGAATGAAGAATTTATTTCAGAAAAGGCCCGTTTTGGGCCGGGCAACCCCGGGTCTGAACAGGATCATCAGATATGCCCAACGCGCGCCTATACCGGCTTCTGTTCCTTTGAGCGCGTGCAGGGTTTCGGTGGCGAACATTTGACTGTATCCGGCCTGCAGCCCCACCCCGTCGAAAATCCGGAAGGTGGCGCTGATATCCAGTTCCTGGCCGAGGGCGGCGTTCCGGGCTTTAAAACCGCCGGTTGCCGCGACGTCGCGCACGGCGGCGGCGGCCCTGAAGTGGTGCAGACCGATCTGGAGGCCCAGATTTCCGCGCGACAGGTCGATTTTGGCATAGACATCGGCAAGGCCCACGCTGTTGAGGTGGTTGCCCACGTAAAAATAATCCATGTACCCGTTGAACCGGTGGTTGGTGCCGAATAAGGGGTTAAACGACCTGGCCTGCTCCTGCCTGGCGCTATCCTGCGACGTGCCGGAGAGGAACTCGCCGCCCAGGGTGACGCTGACGATTGGGTTGAAACGGTATCGGATATTCACGGATACATCGAATGCATTGATTCGTTTGGGGTCGCCCAGCCGGTTCGTCGCGGCGGCGTCGCGGCCGGTTTGGTAATAAAACCAGCCCAAAACGCCCGCATTTCCGGGTTTAAAGTTCGCGTGGAGGCCAAAGGTTTGGCTGAACACGGTCGAATTTTCCAGCCCGGCGGCAGTGGTTTTGGCAAACTGGTACCCGGTATTGAGCAGCAGGGCGCTTGCCTGAACGCTACGCCATTTCCGGGAGAGCCAAAGGTACTGAAAAGTTTTATACTGATTTTTTAATGCATAAACGGTGGAGCCCGGATTGGCCCGGTCCTGGTTCCATGCCGCGCCGATGTCGAAAGACAAGGCCGTGTCGACGGCATGCCGGAACAGTACCAGGTCGTGCCGGCGGCTTTGCATGGCCCAGTCGAGCGAGCCGATGATGCGATGTTCGTCGTACTGGATAATCTGGCGCCCGATTTTGAGCCGGTTGGCGGCGCTGAATTTCAGGACGCCATAGCCCTCGGCGAGGCTGAGTTTGCCCGTCGTATCCGTACCGACGTGACTGGACGCCCCCCACACCCGCACGTCCTGCGGGGCTACGACGATATCGAAGCGGGCGTGCGAGAATTGGTAATTCAGCCGGACGCGCTGCGCCACGAAGGCGCCGAAATCCGTTCCCTTCGGCGGCGCCTGGTACCCGCGCAGGTATTCGGCGCGGGTCATGATCTGGGGGGAAAAAGTGTGCCGTATCCCTTTTTCGTCCTGGGCAATCAAATCAAAGACAAACAGGGCCAGCGCCGCTGTAATGATTGGACAGAAACCTGACGTTTTCATAATTGTGGATTGTAGGTCAGGAGGTTTGGCCCAATAGATTGGAAATCAGCCGGCGCAGCATACCGGCAAAGGTGGCTGCCCAGGCGCCCAGAGCGATGAAAATAAAATACCGAGGCAAAGGCATTAGAAATTTCAGGTCCATGGCCAGGGCCATCTCGTAAGTGCAGGCCGTATACATGCCCAGGGGAAACACCGCCCCCCAGTAGAGCGGGTCGTAAGTAAACGGAAAACGCTTGTACGCGTGCCGCCAGGCTGCGAGGATAAACAACATGGGAATCCACCAAGAGCCGGTAGCCCAGTAAAAAACGGTGAAGCCCTTCAAAAAGGCGAGGGTGGAGAGCAAAAACGGGGCGTGAGGCGTATTGATGATCAATAAAGACCCGGCCAGAGTGGAAATGGCCATGGCGCCCATGTTGATCCAATAGGGCGGAGAAAGATCGCCGGGCGAAAATTTGAAAAACGTATAACGGTAAAAAATGAGCGATATCATCCAGATATACTGCATGCCGCCCCATAGCCACATAGAAAAAGCGAAAAAGTTGATAATGAGTTTATAGGCTTCGAAGTGCATGGACAATTTTGCGCTCAGCACGGCCAGCGACTGGGTGGAAACGACGGCCAGCAGCCAGGCGCCGTTGATTCCTTCGGAAAGCGTGGGTTTCGTCTCCTTGATCGTGAAGGTGGTAAAAATAGTGTAGGTGATCAGCAACCACAACGCGATGCCGATAAACCACAGCACGATGGCCACCCGGTAATCGGAGCGCAGGATAATAAACTGTACGCCCGATACGCAGGTAGCCGCGACGGTCGTGAAAAAGCCCGGCCCCCGGGCATGGTCGAACAAATCGGCCAGCAAATATTTTCGATACCGGATCATGCGCGCGGCAAGCGCCGCGCACAACGTCAGGTACACCCCTATGTTGATCCAAAACAGAGACCGGGCCAGCAACGTCATCTCTAAAAGCTGCGCCGATATGGAAACGCTGCCCGTGGCCATGACCATGGCAAAATAGGACGGCGGCAAGGAGCGGATCATACGAACCAGCGCCGACCCGACGTCGCGCCGCGCCGTCAAGG
>JAKLJF010000229.1 GCA_023151335.1 Thermoanaerobaculia bacterium
CGGTATCCTCACCGACTATATCATCGACATCGCGCGGGCGCAGGGCTATCAAAAAATTACGGCTTCCTTCCTGAAAGTGAACGGTTCGATGCGGCGCTTGTTTGAACGGAAAGGCTTTAAGATCAAAAGCGGGGAAGATGAGTCGGATTGGGCGGAGCTAAGGTTAGCGCATTAATACTGCTTTGTCATTTTAATCCAACCCTTTTCCGGCATCCCCGGCCTGGAGGGCGTCCTTCTGTGCACAGCGAAAATTCCGGGGATTCCGGAAAAGGGTTGGATTAAGTGCCTAATGCCCCGTTTTTACAAATTTTCGAACCACCGAAATCCCATACGAACGCAACGTGAACAGGTAAATCCCGTCTGCCAATCCACTCAGGGAAATTTCGCGTTGCCAGGTCTGACCGTCGGGCCTGACCCTAAATTGTTTTACCCGCTTGCCCGTCCAGTCGAAAAGACCTATTTCTATCTCTTCGGGGGATTTATTAACCTGGAAAGAACAATGTATCGTTTCGCGGGCAGGATTCGGAAAAAGGTTTAAGGCGGGGCCGGAGGCAGGGTGGTTTACAGCGTCTATTATTATGCATTCTTCAAACTGCGGGATATTGCCTCGGCATGCCATCGTGCCATCGGAAATATTCTCCAGCCAAGTTCCTGGCTGCACCAGATCCCAGTCGCCGTCGCCGCCGATGTCCAGCCAGTCGCCGAAAAAATAGCCGTCGAATCCGGGGGGCGCCGGCGGGTCGTTCGCCAACCAGGTCGTGGGCGCTTTGCCGAAATCGGGTGCGGTAGGCGAGCCGGTGTTTTCAAAATAGGAAACTGCCGCGCCGGGATAAATAACAAATAAATCCCAATCGCCGTCGCAGTCCATATCCACGAAGTTAGTAGCGATCGCGCCATCGGCAATCAGTGGTCGGGGCAGATTGAATGGATTTTTGAAAGGGCCAGTGAATTGGGGCGCAGTCCCTTCGCCCGAGGGGTCGTCGTTGCGATAGTAATAAAAATTTTCGTCATGCACCTTCTTGCCCGCCGTCACGAACCGCCCGCCCAGAAAAAGGTCGAAGTCATTGTCGGAATCGATATCCACGAAGTGAAAAAAGTTGTTGACCGGCAAAACGCCGGGAACAGAGTCGGAGCTGGGGAGGGTAATGCCGAAGGGTTGGATTTCAGGTGTCGAGTTGCCGAACCAAGGCTGCTCCGGCGTGCCTTTGTTTTCGATGAAGGCCAGGCCATTGCCCAAAGCGGGCAGTATAGCGGCAAAAACGTCCACGTCGCAGTCGCCGTCGATATCGACGTACCGGAAAGGTGCGATACCAGTTATATTAGGCATACCGAATGGGAAAGACTGCACGAACTGGAACTGTGGCGCGCTATCATTGCCCGGGTTTTCGTAGTATTTTACATCTGTACCACCGGCGACAAGTACGAATGCCTCGGTCATGTCGTCGTTGTCAATATCGGCAAACTGTAGAATGGAACCGAAGGGGAGATTATCCGGAAACCCCGCATAGAGCGCCGGCGGATTATGCCAGGGAAACTGCGTCCGCACCGGGTCCGGGTGGGAGTGTTGCCGGAGAAAATTCCAGATTTCGGAGCTGCCATGCACGTCGTTGTTGGTAAGCCCGATGAAAGGTGGCGGCGGAAGCGCCTGCGAAGGCCAGACGTGGCCCCCGTCCACTACATTCATCAGCCACACGGCAGCGGCGGCCTGGCAATTGCCATATTTTTTCAAAACGACCGTCGTGCCGTCCGTTGTGTCTGTATCGGGAAAAATAGTGACCGCCGGATCATCAGAACATTGGTTGCGTTTTACCCAAAAATCAATGGCATCGGGGATGGATTTCATGAAAAAGGGAACGCCGCCATAGGGTACGATGGAGTCCGCCGTGCCATGAATTTCCATCAGCGGAACGGGCCTTCCGGAGTTGCAGGGAATATCTTCTGCCATCGCTCCGGAAACGGATACCACCGCGGCAATACGGTCGTTCAGCTCGCAAGCCAGCCGGTACATCATGTGGCCTCCGTTAGACAGCCCACAGGCATACAAGCCCCTGCGGATAGGCCACGAGGAAATGTCCCGTGTCGGCAACGGCGTTCATGTCGCTCAGGATCATCATGAATTCCGCATCCAGGCCGAAGCCGTGCAACGCCAGAACGAGGGGCCACGCTTCGCTGCCGTCGCAGGCATCCGGAATGTATAGTTTGTAGGTGCGAAGGGAGTCGCCGTGTACAAGTTCACCATCGATGAGGGTTCCTTGTGCTTTGGAGTGAAATACCACGGCCAGTGCCAGTAAAAGCAAAGTCAATTTTTTCATGGTTGGTACGCTTTAGAAGGATAAGGGAAATCAAGCCTTGGCAGTTAGAAAAGCATGCATACAAATCTATCTGTGCAACCCGCAAAACGGCTTGCCAATGCATCTCAAAATCTTGTCAATTTTTCTCAGGCTACCCGGTTATTGTCGGATTCCCCCTTCATACCGGCATCGATTGGGGCGGAGCCGCGATTACACCCGGGCCTTTACGACCGTCTCCATCTCCGCCCGGATTTCCGCCGTACACAAATTGCCCATGCTTCCCGCGTGCGTGTGGCGCAATTCCCGGGAAGCATCCCAGGCGAAGGCGCCTGCCTCGATCTGATTGCCCACCGTTTGGTAAGCTTCCCGGAATGGCGCACCGCGCCGCACCAGGTCGTTCACGGCCTCCACACTGAACAGGTAGCGGTAGCGCTCGTCCTGCAGAATATCGCGCCGCACTTCGATGGAAGGCAGGGCGTGGCACAGCATGGCCAGGCAATTTTTGAGTTCGCCGATGGCCGGGAACAGAATCTCCTTGGTCAGTTGCAGGTCGCGGTGATAGCCGGAGGGCAGGTTGGTGAGGAGCAGCGTCAGCTCGTTGGGCAAGGCCTGCAGACGGTTGCCTTTGGCCCGGATCAGCTCGAAAATATCGGGATTCTTCTTGTGCGGCATGATGCTGCTGCCGGTGCTCAGCCCGGGCGGGAATGAAATGAAGTTGAAATTCTGGTTCAGGTACAGGCAGATATCCATGGCGAACCGCGCGAGGGTACCGCCCAGGTTGGCCAGGGCCATAGCCACGATTTTCTCCGTTTTGCCCCGGCTCATTTGCGCATACACGGCGTTGAAATGCATGGTGCGAAACCCCAGCAATTCGGTGGTCAATTTCCGGTCGAGCGGAAACGCCGAGCCGTATCCTGCCCCGCTGCCCAGCGGGTTTTTATCGACTACCCGCTCCGCTGCCTGGAACAATTCCATATCATCCACCAGGCTTTCGGCCCAGGCGCCAAACCACAAGCCGAAGGACGAGGGCATGGCTACCTGCAAATGGGTGTACCCTGGCAACAAAACGTCTTTGTGTTTTTCGCTCAGGTTGAGCAGGAGCCCGAATAATTGCAGTACGGCAGTGCGGATTTCCGCCAGTTCGGCGCGCAGAAACAATTTGATGTCCACCGCAACCTGGTCGTTGCGGCTGCGGCCGGCGTGAATCTTTTTGCCGGCCTCACCAATGCGGCGCGTGAGCAACAGTTCCACCTGGGAATGCACATCTTCGACACCCTGCTCGATGACGAAATGCCCGGCCCGGATTTCAGCCAGGATCTCCTCCAGGCCCTGTTGCACGGCGGCCCACTCCGCGTCGCTGAGCAAGCCGACGTGGTGCAGCATTTGCGCATGTGCGAGGGAGCCCTGCACATCCCAGGGCGCCAGCATCAGATCGAATTCCCGGTCGCGGCCGACGGTGAATTGTTCCACCCGGTCATGGGTAACGGTATTGTCTTTGCTCCAGAGTTTCATAGTAAAAAATGGTTGAGCAGGTTAATGTAGAGTTCGATCCCTTCTTCGAGTTCGGACAAGTAAATGAATTCGTCGGCCGTATGGCTGCGGGCACTATCGCCGGGCCCGATTTTGAGCGCGGGAAACGGCATCAGCGCCTTGTCGGATGTGGTGGGAGAACCGTAGCACGTCCGCCCCAGGGCCAGCCCGGCCTGCACCAGCGGGTGCTCCGGCGGAATGATCGACGAGCGCAGGCGCAGGCTCCTGGGGCGCAACTCGCTCTGTACGTGGCGTTGCATTTCCGATACTATTTCCTCCAGCGTGTAACACTCGTTGACGCGTACATCGACGGTGTAGGTACAGCGGTCGGGCACGACGTTGTGCTGGGTACCCGCATGGATCACGGTGACCGACATCTTCACCGGCCCAAGGAGTTCCGATTCCCGCTCAAACCGGTGGTTTCGGATCCAGGCGATGTCGTCCAGGGCTTTGTACAGGGCATTCTCTCCCTCTTCGCGGGCGGCATGCCCCGGACGGCCCGTGGCCAGGCCATCGAGCACCACCAGGCCTTTTTCGGCGATAGCCAGCTGCATCCGGGTGGGTTCGCCGACGATAGCGCAGTCAATTTTACCGAGTTCAGGGAGGATCAGCTCCACACCGTCTTTTCCGGAAATTTCTTCCTCCGCCGTGGCGGCACAGATCAGGTTGAACGGCAAGTGGGGGTTGTCGTAAAAGTACAGGAACGCGGCCAGCAGGCAACTGAGGGCGGCGCCGGCATCGGTGCTACCGAGGCCGTAAAGCTTCCCGTCGACGATATCCGGCGAAAACGGATCGCGGGTGTAACCCTGGCCGGGTCGCACCGTATCGTGGTGCGAGTTGAGCAGAACCACCGGTTTTTGAGGATCAAAATGCCGGTTTCGCGCCCAGACATTGTTCTTTTTTCGCTGCGCCGGCACGCCGTGTTGCTGCAAAAACGCTTCGATCAGGCCGGCTGTACGGTCCTCTTCCCGGCTGAACGAGGGGGTGGCGATCAGGCTGCGCAGCAGGGTTAGGGCTTCTTCTGGCAGATGTTTAATAGCGTGTGTCATTGCGTCATTGCGTCATTTGCGTCATTGGGTAGGGTTTACCACACGATACTGGTGCCCGCCGTGCCATCGACCAGTTGCGCCAGGTGTTCCGCCTGGCCGATGATGACCCTTCGAACGCCTTTTTTGAGGGCGGAAAACGCGCTGTCGAGTTTCGGGATCATGCCGGCGGTGATCACGCCGCTTGCTTTGAGTTCCTGGTACTGCCCCGGGCGGAGACTGGCGATCCGGGAGTTTTCATCGTTGACGTCGAGCAGGACGCCGCTTTTTTCAAAGCTGTAAATCAGTTCGACGTGGAAGGCGGGGCTCATGGCCTGTGCAATCTCCTGCGCGATCGTGTCGGCATTCGTGTTGAGCAGCTGACCGGCGCCATCGTGCGACAGGGGCGCTACCACGGGGGTCAGGCCCTGCCCCAGCCAGCGGTCGAGGAGCGGCGCGTTGACGGCGTCGATATCGCCCACCCAGCCGTAGTCGATATTGGCGTGCTGGCGCCGGTGCGCGCGCAACAGATCGCCGTCGGCGCCGCACACGCCGATGGACGGGCAGCCCAGCGCGTACAGTTTGGCAACGATCTGCTTGTTGACCAGCCCGCCGTACACCATCGTGACGATGCGCAGGGTTTCGGCGTCGGTCACCCGGCGGCCTTCAATGAGCGTTTGCGGGACGCCGAGTTTTTCTGCCAGCCGGGTGGCCAGCTTGCCGCCGCCATGCACCAGGATTTTGGCGCCCTGCAGGGCGGCTAAATCTGCCAGAAAAGCATCGAGGCGCCGGGTATCGTCGATGATGTTGCCGCCGATCTTGACGACGCGAAGGATCAATTTTTTAGCCATGGTTACCGGTCGTTTTCCAACATTTGTTTCAAAACAGCCTGCGCGGCAAACACCCGGTTCTCCGCCTGCGCCTGCACGAGACCGCGGGGCCCGTCGAGGACTTCGTCGCTCAACTCCACATTCCGGCGTACGGGCAGGCAATGCATGACGCGGGCACGGTTGCTGTGTTTCAAATGGTTCTCCGTGAGCATCCAGGCGCTGTCGCGGCACAGGATTTTGCCATAGTCAGCGTAGCTGCTCCAATTTTTAACATACACAAAATCAGCGCCTTCCAGCGCTTTTTGCTGGTCGTGTTCGATGCGCGCCCGGCCCGCAAAGCGCGGGTCCAGTTCATACCCTTCCGGGTGGGTGATGACAAGCTCCACCTCCAGCCGGTTCATCCACTCGGCGAACGAATTGGCTACCGCCTGCGGCAAAGGTTTGATGTGGGGCGCCCAGCTCAGCACTACGCGGGGCCGGTGCGCAGGCCGGTGTTCGGCGAGCGTCACGGCATCGGCCAGACTTTGAAGCGGGTGCAGGGTGGCGGATTCGAGGCTTAGGTACGGCTTGCCCGCAAAACGCATAAACTGGCGCATGATATGCTCGCTGTAATCTTCCTCCTTCGATGCCAGTTTCGGAAAACAACGCACGCCGAGGATATCGCAATACGCACCCAACACCGGCGCCGCATCGCGGATATGCTCCACGGTAACGCCATCCATCACAACGCCGTCCTGAAATTCCAGCGCCCAGCTGTCTTTATCGGCATTGACGGTCATGACTTGCATGCCGAGGTTTTGCGCGGCCTTTTGAGTGCTCAGCCGGGTGCGCAGGCTGGGGTTCAGAAAAATCAGCCCCAGGGTTTTGTTTTTGCCCAGGTGCTGAAAGGCCAGCGGCGCTTTTTTTAATGCCAACGCGGCTTCAACGAGGGCATTTACATCGCCGACATCGGAAACGGAAGTGAAATGCATGCTCACCATTTACGCTTTTATTTAATACGGAGCATGGCTGTTCACTTTAGCATGCCCCTCTTTTCGGTGATAGATCGCTTTCAGTTTATGGTTATGGGAGGGCCGGAATCAAAGCACTTGTTTGAACGCCCGCAGGAAATGCCCGGCTTCCCGGCGGGTAAGGGCCAGCGAAGGCAACAGGCGGATCACATTGGGCTTGGCCTCGCCGGTGAAAATACCCTTTTCGTACAAGAGCCGCTGGCGCACATCGGCTTTTTCCGGCGGTAATTCAATGCCGATAATCAGGCCATGGCCGCGCACCTCGGTTACGCCGCGCAGGGTGCGCAGTTCATCGGCCAGGTAGGCGCCCACGGCAGCGGCGTTTTCCATTAATCCTTCCCGTTCCATGACTTCCGCTACCGCCAGCGCCGCCGCGCAGGCCAGCGGATTGCCGCCAAACGTCGTACCGAGCAGGCCGTGAGCAGGCTGAATGTGCGGCGCGATCCAGGCGGCTGCCACGGGAAATCCGTTGCCCATGCCCTTGGCCGTCGTGTAAATGTCGGCCGAAACGCCGGCTCTGTCGTGCGAGAAAAACTGCCCGCTACGCCCGTAACCGCATTGGATGCCATCGGCAATAAAAACCGCCCCATAGCGGGTGCAGCCGGCGCGTATTTTTTGCAAAAAACCCTTTGTGGCCACGTGGATGCCGCCCACCCCCTGAATGCCCTCCACGATAACGGCCGCCAGCCCGGAACCCTCCTGCTGAAAACAAGCCATCAAAGCCGCCTCGTCGTTGAAAGGCAGAAAAAGAACGTTCTCCGTCTGGTTGACTGGCGCCACGATCCTGGGATTGTCCGTAGCGGCAACGGCCAGCGAGGTGCGGCCGTGAAAGGCTTTCCGGAAGGCAAGGACTTTTTTCCGTCCGGTGTGAAACGAGGCCAGTTTAAGGGCGTTTTCGTTGGCTTCGGCGCCGGAGTTGCACAAAAATAA
>JAKLJF010000022.1 GCA_023151335.1 Thermoanaerobaculia bacterium
CATACGCCATCTTTTTGGTCGGAGTTCTATCCAATTGAAGGCTGGATTGCGACTTGCGCATTGTTATGTGCTTTTGTTGATTGTTAGTAGTCGGAGTTCTATCCAATTGAAGGCTGGATTGCGACGGGTTGGCGGCGAACACCGCGATCAAAAACACAAAGGCAATTAACATGACCCACCGTTTCACCGTCATCTGCGAATACAAGGGCGGCACCTACGTTAAACAGTTGGACGCCGCCGGCCCGGTGCAGGCTTTCGGGCTTTGGGCGGAACAATTTAACCGGGAAGACGTGCTGACGCCCCCGGAGCGGCAATTGTTTGCCGGCGAAGTAAAATATTCCCTTGTCGAGGGCAATCTGGTTGCGATGGAAGGCCTGCAAAACGTCTGGTACGAGGGCTTTTCGCTGGACGATAATTTACTGGAAGTGATCCTTGTCGGTATGAGTGGGCAGTCCATTCAATTTGCCGCGCCGGCGTCGCGCCGGATGCCGGCGACTCGCCTCTGATGTTCAACTCCTGCCAAAAGAATTTTGGGCCTGATTGCGCTAAATCCTTTATATTTGTTCGCTGCATACAGAGAATGTATTGGCATTTTTGTACTGTAGCGCCATAAAATGATCAGAAACATGTTTGTACTGGAGAGCGATATTTTAGAGTCTGCCCATATCTCCGAAGAAGAGGTCAGAATCGAGCTGGCTGTTTTGTTGTACCGGAAAGGCCGCTTGTCTTATGCCGGGGCGCGGGCCTTGTCGGGGTTAAGCCGCATTGAGTTCGACGATTTGTTGTACCAGGCGGGCGTCCCGTCTGATTTTACGACCGAAGACCTGCGCCAGGACTTGCAAACGCTCGAAAAACTGCGTCCTTCTTATGGTGATCGTGAGTGACACCTCGCCTGTCAGTAATTTATTGCGGATTGGCCGCCATGCGTGAGGGTTTGGAAATTGTCGGTACGCTTGGTATTTTGCTGGAAGCCAAACGCCTGGGAATCATTCCATTGGTCACCCCGCTTTTGTACGCCTTTTTAAAATTCCGTTATCTTTATCCGTAACAACCCGCCCCAAACCGTCCGGCAAACCGCTTTCCGGCGATGCCGGGCGCCGTTGCAACCCGCTAAAACGCAAAAGAATATGAAAGACGAGGCACTGACCGCGAACCGCCCCATGACCGTTGAGGAATACATCGCCTATGAGGAGCGCGCCGATGTTCGCGATCTGGAGAACCGCTATATTAAAAAATATCCCTTAGTTATCTTCGAGGTACTCTCTAAAACATCCCGTCTGGAGGACTCTTCCGACAAGTTCGTCCGCTACAAACAAATCGGGTCGCTTCGCAACTACATCCTTGTCGACTCCCAAAAAAGGTGGTGCAGGTGCGTACAAAACGCGCGGACGGTACCTGGGAGGCCGAATCGTTCGTAGAGGCGGACGCGCGATTTCCGGCGCCGGCGTTGGGCGTGGAACTGACGTTTGCGGAAGTGTACGAAGGCGTGTTGTTGGGATAGGCTGTCTCCGCGCCGGTTCACAGGTTCAAGGCTACCATATTCGGGTCGTCGGGATCGACGAGCACCGCCGCCGTGCCGCCGGCAGTCAGTTGTTGGGCGGCCAGGCGGCTGAGCGTTTGTTTTATCCGGACCTGGTACGGCGGGCGGGCGTCGTGGTGAATGAGCAGGGTCGCCTGCACAACGGGGTCGTCGTCCACCGTCATGCCGGTATCTGCCAATTCCAGGATGTCGGCGCGGGCGGGCCGGCCTTTTTCCCGGAGGCGCGCAAGCGTTTTGCCGGAAACCAGTCCGGCGGTACGGCGGTGCAGGAGAACAAACAAGCTGACGCCCGTTGTCAGCAGGATGGCCGCGAAAAAGCCTGCCAGCCAGTCGTCAGCCTGCCAGTGTTCCAGAGCCGGCGAGGGTTTTTCGGCCAGGTTGGCGGCCAGGGAATAAAGCGCCGCTAATCCGCTGGCAAACAAAGGCGCTGCTATAAAATATTTCAGGTTTCGCATGTTGGGCAGCGATTTTTAAAATTAAATCCGTCGTTTTGCGGGCGTTGCGGCGCCTCGCGGGTTGGCAAACCGGCAACAAGGCCCCGCTTTACCGGGTCAATCCGGCCGATGACCGTTGCCGGAGAAACGAAGGTATGGAAAATGCCGGGTATTTCGCGGCGCCGGGAGAACTCCGCCCGCGCACATCGAAATTCACCAGGAATTCCGATCTTTGTTACTGAACAACCCGGTTTAGCATGGCAACTTCTTCCTCCCTCTGGCATACTTTCTACGACACTGCCGCCCAATTCCGCGATCTGGCGCCTTGGCGCTGGATGTACGATTCGCAATTTTTTGGCATCCGGCATCCCGAAACGGGTGAAACGGATTGGTGTTGCATCATGGGCAATGCCGGGCAGCACTACGCGCTGGCGGTGTATCGCGGGGCCGCGGGGCTGCACAGTTATTTCCGGCTGGCTGCCGCCAGTGATTTTGAAAACGAATACAATCCCGAATATTTCAACGTCATGTTCGGCCAGAACTGCCGGATGGTCTCCTTCGAAGATGCCGCCACGACGCCGCCGGAAACCAAGGCCCATCTCAAATCGCTCGGCCTGTCGTTCCGGGGCGCGGGGCAGTGGATCGTCGCCCAGACGTACGACCCGGGCATGGATCCCTGGCTGCTGGAGGAAAAAGACCTGCCCTGGCTAATAGAGTGCCTGAAGCAGGCCATGGACGTGGCGCGCCGCTACCGGGACGACTCCGGACTGCTGGACCCCGATGGCGACGAAATCCTCGTGCGCGTGCCGGCGGGCAGCCCGGAGGCGCCTGTTTGGGAAGACCGGTTTATCGACGAGGCCGATCTGCCGGATGAACCTGCCGCGACGCCCGCGGCGCCCACGCAGGATTTCCTGGACAAGATAAAATTGCTGCCCGTGATCAACGGCGCCGTGGCTATTTCCAATTTTATGACGCCCCAGGCGGTGCAGGAACGCAAAAACAAGCGCCCCTGGCATCCGTCGGTTTTGCTTTGCATAGAGCCGGGCGGCGGTTATATCCTTTCGCAGGACATGGCCGCTTACCCCGAACTGCCCGGACGTTTGGAAAAATTCCTGCTCGGCGTGTTCAAAACCATGAAAGGAAAACCCCGGCAGATCGGGGTGCACCACGAGCCGATGGCGCGATGGCTCGAAAAAATCGGCGAAGCGGCGGACATCGACATCATCCAACTCACGGGCGACGAACCTTTCCTGACCGGGGTAGTGGAATCGTTGTCGGGGTTTATGCGCTGAGCGCCGGGGTGGATTTCACGCTTTGCCCCTTTAACATTTTACCCTACCTTTGAAAAAATTTCCCGACGCAACTATGGATGCAGCGACTAAACCGGCGGAAAAAACAGGCAGATCAGGCAAACGCGCGATCCCGGCGTACCTGGTGCGCGAGGTGATCGACGGTATTCCGTTTTACTACCGGGGCTACCGGCAGGCGATGAACAAAACCAAAACACTCGAAGAACTTATGAGCGACAGCGGTTTACAATTTTTCCTCAAATTATACCTGTACGATTTGCTGAAAGCCCGCCTGAACCTCAAAAAATACCGTGTCGGCGCCGGCGAGCTGGGTTTTCATCCCAACTACAAAAACAACATGGGGCTCGATGTGGTCGTCTTCGACCGCAAAGTGCTTACGCCCGATAAGATCACGGCCAAATTCGTGGAAGTGCCGCCCCGGCTGGTTATAGAGGTAGATGTGAACGTGGAATTGCCCGAACGCGACTCCGATCTGTTCCAGGAGTACGTGGTGCGCAAGATCCGGCGTCTGTTCGCCTCCGGTACGGAAAAAGTGATCTGGATTTTTACCAAAAGCCAACAAGTGTTTTCCGCCACCGCCGACGCGCCCTGGCAGGTGTACGACTGGGATCAGGACGTGGAACTGATGGAGGGCGTGCGGGTGAATCTGGCGAATTATATCCGCGAAGAGGGTTTTCAATTACCGTAACCATGTCCAAACGCCGCATTTCCGCCGCTGCTGTACACCCATGCTATTCCGCTTTTATCCCTTTCAGCGCAAAAGGGGAAAACGCTTCTTCGCTGTATTGTCCCGGATTGATCCAGAAGGCATGCCGCTGGAGCGGCCCGGCCTGCACGTCGGCGCTATCGACGCGGTAGATAGCGCCGATATGATGTAAATTTTCGCGAATGCCGTCGGGCCGCTTCCAGTCGGTCGTGACGGATTCGTTGGCCCACAGGTTGCAGGCGCCGATCTGCACGCCCGTTTCTTCCTGTACGCAGCGCCAGAGCCCTTCCTCGGGCGATTCGCCGTGCCGGAGCCGGCCGCCGGGCAATTCGAAGAGCCCGGCATAGGGGCCGCTGTCGCGGCGCACCATCAGGATTCCTTTTTCAGGGTCCGTGATAAGGGCGTAACATTCGAACAGGGTATTGGATTTCTGTTTCCACAGCTTGCGTTTCCAAAGGGCTCTCAGGCCATTGTGCATGTCGGTCAGGCCCAGTTGCCGCGCGTAGTTTTCCGCTTCTTCGGGTTCCATGCAACATGGTTCGCAGGATTCGCCGGGTTTCAGTTTGCACATGACGGCATAGCCGCCGATAATGCCCTTTTCGTCGTAGCCGGTGGTGACGAACATGCCCTCGGCCCAGTTGCCGTCGTTGAGTTTGGCGATGTCGAAAATGGCGTAGTTGACCAGGGTGAGTTTGCGTTTGACGAAAGTGGCGAAGCAAAGCTGGTCGTGCCGGATCTCGTTGCTGACGACCAGCACGGCCAGTTGTTCTTCCAGGCCGGGGTTGTTTACTTTGAACTCCTTATCCAGGTAAGGGTAAAAAAAGGTCTGGTAGGGCGGTTCGGCGGCGATCACGAGTTTGCTTTGCACCACCACGCCCCGGCGCAGACCGAAATTCCAGATGCGGTACTCGCCGCCGAGCCGTTCGGTGTATTTGCTCACCGGGTTGCCCCGGTATTCGAGGTTGTCCAGGTCGGATACGTTCGGTTTGTATTTCACCCGGAAGTTGCGCCGCTGGAGCATGAGATACAGCTGGAGGGCTTTTTCCCTGGCCGGATTTTTGAGCAGCGCCTCGGCGGGAATATGATGGCCGTAATAGGCGGCGGGGCTTTCCATTATCAGCCGGGCTTCTTCTTCGGTGCAGCGCAACAGCCAGGCTTCCACCGATACGGTGTACAGATCGAGCGATACGGTCTGCAAGGCGCAGGGGATGGCTTCCTGGCGTTTGAGATTGCCGCCGCCGGGTTCGTCGCAAAGTCCCACCAGGTGCATTTCCATGGCGGGCGTATTGCTCGACGCCGGGGCGAACAGGTTGATGTACAGGTGCGGGCCGCATACCTCGGCCGTGCCGTTGAATTGTACCGAGTTTACTTTTCGGGGCAGTTGTTGCGGCATGACCAGGCGTTCGGTACTGTGAAAGCCCCATTGCCAGCACTCCATGCGTTGGGTGGGCGGGTCGGTATACCGGATGGCGAGCACGAATTTGTTCACGCGGTAACTCCGGAACGAATAGTAGGTACCGATGTAATAGGTGTACGGAATTTCCGGCGTCGGTTCGGTTGGCCCCGCGGGCCCTTTGGATTCCGGCCCGGTTTGGACCGACCCCCGCGCGAGATTATTGGCGGCTTCAAACGCTTCCAGGCTGTCGTATCCCAGAAAACGGATCAGGCCTTCGTTGTATTCGTCGCCCTGGATGGTCACGGAGCGTTGGTTCGGATCGCGCGACAATTCGTTGTACTTGGCATAAAGCAGCCTTCCAAAATTCAGTTGCGCATTGGCGGCGATCACGCCCGCTTCCACCAGGGCGGCATGCATCAGGGAAGCGGCGTTGCGCTGGCCGGCATACCTGGCCGTATTCGACCAGTCGATACCGAGTTGCGACGTGTCCTGCCGGTTGTTTTCCCGAAGGATGACAACGGCAGGGTCTTGTTCGAGCAGTTTTTGGGCAATAGCATGGTAAAGTGCTTCAAACGTCCGGCGGGAGTATGTTTTACGCATGGCTCTTTCGAGAAAATCAGAGTTTTTAGAAAAATGGCCGTAAATCTATGTTTTTTCCAGAAAATTTCGAGAAAAATGATGGCCGGAAATGTGCATTGGTTCTGTTTGGATCGCGGCTCAGCCACTGCTTTTCAAAACTTTTTTGAAATCCGGAAAAAATTATCTCGAA
Source organism: Thermoanaerobaculia bacterium (assembly GCA_023151335.1). Classification (GTDB taxonomy): domain Bacteria; phylum Bacteroidota; class Bacteroidia; order Chitinophagales; family Saprospiraceae; genus M3007. The sequence goes on from JAKLJF010000022.1 coordinate 6,156, forward strand.
AAACAGAATACCGCCAGGCCTTTTTCAATAATTTTATTATTTTGAAAATTTTAATTTTTGCAGATTTTAATTATGTAATTTCGCTTCATCGAACGTTTGTCGCGAGCCGGCCAAAACGCGGCGACCGCCGATGCAAAACCGGATGCCGGGGCAACAGGGGTTTGGCCGCCCGCCCGGTGCATCTGAAAATGTTCACCTCCCAAACGCGTGATTTGTTATGGATAACCGCAACAACAATTTCCACCATCCCCCCATTTTCGACGTCAACAACCTCGACAAAGACCATGAAATCCTGATCGATTACGACGGCAACGGCAACCCGACCCGTATCCGGAAAGTGCCCCGTTACGAGGGATGCGCTTTCTGGCTGGCCATGGTGGCCATGCTCATCCTGCTGGGTTTGGCCCTGGTGTATTGACCGGCCGGTGGCTACTTGTATTGTCGTGGCCAAGTAGTATCAGGGATTTTGGGCAGCCCTGGCGCCCTACCCCTACCCCCTACCCCTGAAGGGGAGTTGATGGCGGGTTACTCGGGGACTTTATCCCAAATTACCCGCCATCAACTCCCCTTCAGGGCAATGCCGTTGACTTAAGGAATTTGGGCTTTTCGCCTTGCCCGTGAAACCCCACCCCCGACCCCCCGACCTGCGGTACGGGACAGGCCTCCCCTGAAGGGGAGGGGAGACGTAGAGTACACCGCAAGATGCTCGACAGTGTACTCTACGGGGGGTGTCACGTCTCCCCTCCCCTTCAGGGGAGGCCTGTCCCGTACCGCAGGTCGGGGGGTCGGGGGTGGGGTTTGCCACGACGGCGCAAACCCATGATCTGCCTCCTCCTCCGTGCCTCCGTGCCTCCGTGGTGAATAATAAGGCTCGTGAACCTCCCCTGTTTTGCCGGCAACCACGTTCTGCCCTGATGCGGGCGTCTGGGATATATTTTTTTGATGATGTAAAACAAACATGATTCCCCCGGTCACTACTACCACCGCCAGTCCCAGCCCCCAAAGCCAGAAAGGCGCCGGCCGGCGTTTGCCGGGCCGGAGTTCCCGGTCGATATTCGCCCACAGGCGTTCCGTATTCACCGGGGACGGGTGATCGTTCAGGATATCCTTTGTATATTTTTCAAAATCGTTCATACCATTCCGTTTTTTTGAAGTGAAAAAACCGCTTCCTGCAATTGCCTGCGGGCCCGCGCCAGTTGCGAACGGGATGCGCTTTCAGTGATGCCGAGCAGGGATGCAATTTCGGCATGGGAGTAGCCTTCGATGGCGTAGAGATTGAATACTACCCGGAAACCCGGCGGCAGCGAGGCGATGAGTTGCAGCAGCTCTTCGGCGTCCATCAGGGTGTCGGCTTCAGCAGCCACAGGATTTTCGGGCAGGTATTCCTCCGCCGATGCCGGAAAATGCCGGTGCCGGCGCCGCCAGTGCTGGATGGCTGTGTTCACCACAATACGCCGGATCCAGGCTTCCAGTACGCCTTTGGCCCCCTCGAATTGGTCGAAAGAGCGGAATACCTTGACAAACGCCTCCTGCAAAACGTCCTCCGCCTCGGCATGGCCGGCGGTATAACGACGGGCTACCGTCATCATACGGGGCGCAAACAGCCCGAACAACTCGCGTTGCCGGGCCGGGTTTTTGTGTTTACAGCCTGTGATGAGGTCGTGCATGCTGTTCAGGATTGGTATTATTTAGAAAAGGGAATGACGCGGCGCTCCATACACGGGTTGGATGGAACACCGCGTCTAAACCCGTTTTTTTATTGCAAAATGCCTCTAAATGAGCCGGAGACGGCAACTGGTGGGGGTGGTTGCTGGCCGGAGCCATTATTCTTTAACGTACCTGAATACGTACCCTGGATGACCCCGCCGACGCCATTAAATTCGGTAATCGTTATAGTCATTCCGGAACAATCAACCACATCCTGGCAGGAATGTACCACGTTATTGCCGTTGAGTGTGCCGTCTGTAGCGAAGTAATCAGGCGAGAACGAACCGGTACCATTTACATCCCTGATATAGAAACCTATGTACAGACTGGTCGGGTTGCCGGTACTCACGGTGATATAATCGATGCCGCCGCCAGGTATGGAATCTATTGTGGAAAATACCGGATTCGGATTGGTAAAAATTTGCCCGCCAAAGGCATAGGTCAGGTAAGATTGCAACGCATTGCAAACGCTAATGATACCCGCATTGGCCGATCCGGAACTCACGTCGACTGTCCGTGGCAAAGAAGCTTTTAAAGCAATCAGGTCGTACCCCGTCAGGTTGACAGTGGTGAGCGTTGTGCAACTGGCGATCTGCACTTCAAAATCGCCGTTGCCGTCGGTCCAGAAAATATCGTTCTGGCCGTTTACCGTCACGTATCCGTTGCTTACCGGATTTCCATCGCAGTCTTCCAGCGTACCGGTAATCGTGTATGTGGAGACCGAAGTCAGATTTATGGTAAACGTATAGGTACCGTTCTGACTGAAAGGACCGATCTGTTGCTGGAGAATCGGTGTGCTGCAGCCTAAATTGGGCGGATAAATGCCGGCGTTCAATACCTCGTCTTTCGGTACCAGGCCGTAAATACAACCCATATTGTCGGTGAAGCCATATCCGAACAGGCCGGTATTCGGCAAGGTGGTATGCACTTTGGCGCCTTCCACGGGGTTGCCGTTCTGATCCACAACGCTGAATTTTATTTCCACCAGGGGATCTTTATAGTCATAGTTCCAGAAGCTGAAGTGTTTCACTTTGCCTTCATACACGCCGTTGTTCAGCGTGGCCTCGCCTTCTTCCATCCAAAGACCTTTTTCTTCGTCGAAATACCAGAGCGGAATGGTGGCGGGAGCGTCGCCGAGCAGTGCGGCCGGCACTTTCATGCGCAGGGTGGCTTCGAAACCGTCGCGGATCTGCAGATTGTTGCCCGCCGCGTCTTTCAGCTCCACGGCCAGCATGCCCATGGAGATCATGCCCGAAAGTTGATTTTCGGTGGTAACGCCCTGTAACCGGCCCGGCATCTGTTCGCCGAAGTCCGGAGACGTGGGATCGAGCCATTTGGCGGCTACGCCCACCTGACCCGTATACGGCGTGCCGCCTGCCGTGGAAATGCCGCCTGCCGGCAGGGCGACGCTGTAGTCGGTATAGTCGGCCATGCCACCCGAGGCTGCATTTATGTAACGGGTCACGGCGTTGGACAGCAGCTGAATTTTGACCGTATTGCGCGTACCGCTGGATACATTGATCTTACGGGAGCCGTGGAAGTAGCCGGGGTGCTCCACGCTCACGTAAGCGCCTTTGGCGTTGGTGTACACGTCGCGGAAGTTAAACACGCCGTTGTCGTCGGTATTTGTGGTTTTGTCGCCGAGCCGTACCGTGGCGCCCGCTACCCGCTTGCCCGATTCATCGACGACCAGGCCCCCAATGGTGGTTTTTACCTGTACGTACGGTTCGGGATAACGGATGTCGGATTCGGAATATTCCAGGTCTTTACGGCAGGCCAGGAACGCCGTCATTATGAGCAGGAGAAAGATGCGTGATTTTTTCATTTTTAAAAATTTGCCGTTAAACAACCTGCAAACGCGCTTACAAACAGACATACGCGACTTTCCGGGCAAACGCTGCACGGGAGAAAAAAAAGTTCAAAGTTTGAACTATACATACATTTGCCCGTGGCACAACAACGCCGGTTTATCCATGAAAAAACGACCCTCCCGCACCTTACAACGCCGCGATTTTATAAAAAACGCCGCCCTTGCCACCGCTGGTTTTTACATCGTGCCCAGAGCCGTATTGGGCGGTAAAGGTTATACCCCGCCCAGCGACCAACTGAACATCGCCCTTGTTGGGGTGGGTGGCAAGGGCGGCGCTCACCTGGAAGCGGTAAAAAACCAGCGCTGGGCGGCTTTCTGCGACGTCGACGACCGCCGCGCCGCCGACGGATACCAGGAACACCCCAAGGTGCCCCGTTTCCGCGACTACCGGCAAATGCTCGACAAAGCAGGTAAAGACATCGACGCCGTGATGGTCACTACCCCCGACCATACCCATGCCGTGATCGCCCTGGCCGCCATGCAAATGGGCAAACACGTTTACGTGGAAAAACCGCTCACCCACAGCATCGCGGAAGCGCGGCAGTTGCTGGAAGCAGCCCGCCGGTACAAGGTGGTGACCCAAATGGGCAATCAGGGCGCCTCTATGGACTGCAACGCCGAGGTAGCCGAGTGGATACAGGCCGGCGTGATCGGGAAAGTACACCGGGTGCAGGTTTGGACCAACCGCCCCGTGTGGCCCCAGGGCGTGCCCACGCCTCAGGGCACGGAAACTGTACCGCCCGAACTGGACTGGAACCTCTGGCTCGGCCCCGCCCCCCTGCGGCCCTACAGCGAGCGTTACCTGCCCTTCCGCTGGCGCGGCTGGTGGGATTTCGGCACCGGGGCCCTCGGCGATATGGGCTGTCACCTCATCGATCCCGCTTACCGGGCACTGAAGCTGACCCTCCCAACAAGCGTTGAAGCCAGCGCCACCACGGTATGGTCGGGCGATTTTTTCGAAGCCAATTACCCCGATAGTTGTCCGCCTTCTTCCATTGTCAAAATGGAATTCCCCGCGCGCGAGCGCATGCCCGCCTGCGAATTGTGGTGGTACGACGGCGGCGTGCGCCCCATGCGCCCTGCCGAACTGGGTTCGAATGAACCATTCGGCTCCTGGGACGGCGGCGTATTGTTCGAAGGCAGCAAGGGTAAAATGCTCTGCGGCGTTTTTGGTGAAAACCCCACCCTTTTGCCAACGGCGAAAATGAAAGATTTCAAAAAGCCCAAAACCGTGTTGCCGCGTTATCCCGTGTCGCACCAAATGGTGTGGGTAAACGCTTGTAAAGGACAGGGCCAGCCTTCCTCGCCGTTCGAATACGCCGTGCCGCTCACGGAAGCCCTGCTGATCGGCAACCTGGCCGTGCGGTGCTACGATATCAAGCAATTACAACCCGGCAAAACGCCCAAATCCTGGGCGCCCTACGACTACCCGGGCCGTATCCGGATGGAATGGGATGCCGCCAACATGCGGGTGGCCAACTTTGAGGAAGCGAACCGGTTTGTGCAGCGGGAGGTGAGGATTTTCTAAAAATCCACAAACTTCGCCGACACCCATCGTTCGTCGATGCCGATTTTGACCCAGTTGCCCGATTCCGCAAAAACAAAAATTTCCTGGCCTTTACGGACAACCCCGATGGGCGGGTTGAACTGTATGCCGGGGCCGGAACGCACGTTCAGTTCGTCGGTGTTGACGGTGCCGCGTTTCAGTTTTTTGATTTTACCGGCATTTACCCATTCGTCTTTGGTGGCCGAAATGCGGCGCCATTTGCCTTTCTCTTCGTAAATCCGCAACACGGAGCCGAAGGGGGTTTCATTGATTTTTTTGCCCAGGAAAAAGGGCTTCCTGCGCACGGGCAGCCATTTTACTTTGACGTAGGCATAATAGAGGAGCGGAAGCGGAACCTGATCCATATTGCCCACTGCTTTTTGCACGAGGGGCAGAAAGTTTTGTTCGGCGTCTTTTACTTTGTTGCCGCCAAAAAAATGGGTGCCGGGGCAGGTTTTGGTGACCCCGCTTCCGTTGGTGCGGGCTCCCGTATTCAGGTCGAACCAATGGTGGTACACGATGCGGCTGCTGTTGACCGGTACGCGGAAACGCCGGCACAGGGCGGCGGTGACGCGGACGATGGCGTCGCGTTGTTCGGGGGTCATGGTATCGCCGCCGTTGTCGAAATTGCCCACGTTTTCGATACAGATGCTTTCATTGTTAAAACCGTAAATGCAGGCCGGCGAGATTTCGAGGCCGCGGCCGGTAACAATTTTTCCGTCGGGAAAAATGCTGAAATGTTGGCCGATGTCCTGCCAGCCGTTCACCACGGTGTGGAAATCCTGCATGCCTTTTTGCAGTTCGAAGTGGTTATTTCCCTTAAAATGGGTGTAATTGGGCGACCAGGTATGATGTTCCTGGATATTCAGGACGGTACGCGCCACGTTTTGTTCGGTGATCCAGTTTTCAAACTCCGCCACGGAGAGCAGGGTAAATCCAAATTTATTTTCCATAAGGACAAATTTACGGTATGAATCGGGAACGAATGCAGGGATAATATTTAGTTCTCGCTGATCGGGAATTTGTCGGATAACCGACAGCTTTCAATTGTATGTAAGCTGGTTTGAATATTGGCACTACCTTTGTTGTGGTATTTTTCGGGATACGAAATAAAACCGGACGTAAGGGTTTTACCTTTACCCGCAGTAATCATTCCATTAGCCGATACAGGAGTGAAAACGCCATGCAGATTGGGTAAAACAATTTGCTGACGTATGTCGCTGCTTGTCGGCTGGAACCGACAAAAGTAATCCTATGACAATGAACTTGCCCGACTTTGGGTTTGCCGGTTTTGCAAAGAACCAGCGCTTGCCTGTTTCATCTCCGGGACTTAACCGGGGAACGCACCTTTTGATTTTCTTTCGAAATAAGTCTTTTTTCAGGATTGTGTTCAGGGATTTTTTCCTGTTACCGGATGCCGCTGTCAGCAGATAGGCGGAAAGCCGTTTTTTTGATTTAATCCGACACAAGGGTGTTCTACCGCTTGTCCTGCCTGGTTGTCATTTATTTTCATCCATCAAAACGCAACGTCTATGAACCGGCGTCAACAAACCGATTCGCCCCTTCGCGTAGTATCCGCCCCCCTGCATTTTATACCGCCGATTTTTCGCTACTGCCTGCCGCTGTTGTTATTGGGCCTGCTGGCGGTTCCGCTCAGCGCCAAAGTGACCAGTAGTGTGGCCAGCGGCGCCTGGAGCGCCCCTGCTACCTGGAACAACGGCGTACCCGCCGACGGCGACCAGGTAACCGTTTCGGCGGGGCACACGGTGTCGCTCACGGCGAACGTGAATTTTACTCTGATCGGCTCTACCCTGACTGTTAACGGTACCCTGGACCTGGGGACTTTTACTTGCCAGGTGCTCACCACCACGGTGGCTGCCGGCGGTACCATTACTCAGAATACCACATCGGGTTTGCCGGTGCCGGCCAACCTGAGCGCCGTGACGCTCACCCTGAACGCTGCCAGCACCTATTCCTACACGGGGAATCAAACCGGCTTCACGGGTACGCACCCGATGTACGGCCACCTGTCGTACGCTTCGACCGCGGCAGGCGCCGGCACGTTTGAAGTAAATATAAAAACCGCCGGCAACATGACGATCAACAATTCGGGCGCCGGCGAGATCCGATTTGGCAATATTACCAACCATACGCACACCATCGGCGGCAACCTGAATATCACGGCGGGTAACGTGGCCGGTACCAGTGGTACGGCCAATGTGGCCCTCGACGTGAACGGCGATTTTACCATTGCCGGGGGCGCCAGTTTCAAAGCCTGCGGTGGAAACGGTAACCTGACGTTTAACCTGGCCGGCAGTTTTACGCAAAACGGCGGGCTCAGCAGCCCCGGCGCCGGCGTGTTTAACCTGATTTTCGATGGTGGTACGAATGCCAATATGGGCGGCGCGCTCGCGCTGAATCTGCCCACCATCACGATAAATAAAACGGGCGGCGCCAACGTCGCCATGACCCAACACCTGGGCTTTACCAAAAGCCTGACTTTCCTTTCCGGCAAAATCCAGCTCGGCAACTTCAACCTCACGCAGGCGTCCGGCGCTTCCGTCACCGGGCCCTCCGGCGCCACGGGCTACGCGGAAACCAACGGCACGGGTAAGTATATCCTGGTGATGACCACCCCTGGGGGCAACTTCCCCATCGGGAACGGCAGTTACACCCCCGCGTCGGTGGTGCTGACCAGCATTTCTTCCACCTTCGGCATGCGGGTGGTCAACGGTTTTTCGGCCGAAATTCCCGGTTGTAATGGTTTTGTGACCGATGATGCCGTGCAAAAAATGTGGCTGCTCTCGCGCGAAGCAGGCGCCGCCTTTATTTCGGAAATTTACCTCAACTGGAACGGCTCCGACGAGGGTTCCAGTTTCAACCGCTCGCTTTGCGGCGTAGTGCGGTACCTGGGCGGCGACTGGGAAACGCCCGTGCCCAACACGGCTACCGGCGCCGACCCCTACCAGCGGGGCCGCGTATTCGGCCTGATGAGTACCGTGTCCGACGGCACCTTCGGGGTGCTCGACAACAATGCGACGGTGAACCTCTCGGCTCCATCGGGCGTGAGCAACAGCCCCCTTTGCGTGGGCGAAACGCTCAACCTGCAACGCACTTCGGTGGCCGTGACCGGGGCCACATACCAGTGGTCGAAACAGGGCGGCGGGTTCAACCCGCCAGCAGGCCCCAACGCTTCCATTAACAACGTTCAATTGGGCGATGCCGGCAATTACCTGCTCACCATGAGCAAATACGGCTGTAATTATACGTCTACGGCAGTGCCGGTGGCGGTAAATCCGCTGCCGCCTTGCAGCATTGAAGGCGACGACGAGGTGTGCGCCAACACCAACGGGCATATTTATACCGCCCCGCCCAATCTGGCTTCCTACGCCTGGACGATCAGCGGCAACGGCTCGATTCCCGGCGCTACCAACGGCCCGCAGGTCAGCGTGAATGCCGGCGCGGCGGGCAGTTATACCCTGACCCTCACGGTAACGGATCAAAACGACTGTTCCTCCACCTGTTCGCTCGAAGTCGCGGTGCTACCCCGGCCGACCGGCGTACTGAGCGGCTCGGTGACGATCTGTGCCGGCGAAAGCGCCACATTGAGTATTGCCGTAAGCGGCACGGGCCCCTGGAGCGGAACCTTGTCGGACGGTACGCAATTTGGCGGTTCCGAAAGCCCCATTTCCGTCACTGTAACCCCCGCTTCAACAACCACCTATACGCTCGCCACACTGAACGATGCCAATTGCGTTGCAACACCTAACGACCTGAGCGGTTCGGCCACCGTGACCATCGACGTGCTGCAAATGTTTGAAGTGACCGGCGGCGGCGCCTACTGCGACGGCGGCGAGGGCGTGGAGATCGGGCTGAGCGGCTCGGAACCCGGCGTTTCCTATCAATTGTATTTAAACGGATTCCCGTTCGGCCTGCCGGTTGACAGTGCCGGCAGCGTCCCGGTCAGTTTTGGGCCGCAAACGCCGGCGGGGTATTACACCGTACTGGCCACCCGCATCAGCACAGGTTGTGAAAAACAGATGACCGGCTCGGTAGAAATAAGCATTCTGCCCCTGCCCGTCGTCACCCTCATCCTCGGCGACGACGAAGCCCTGGTGACCGAAACCGCGGTGCCGCTCACGGGCGGCAATCCGCCGGGCGGCACGTACAGCGGCCCCGGCGTGTCTGGGAGTGTCATCAATCCCTTCCTGGCCGGCCTCGGTGTGCACACCATCACCTATACTTATACCGACGAAAATAACTGCTCCAATTCGGCTACCGACGAATTTACCGTCAGCCCTGCGCCGGGTGTAAATCTGCTTGCAGCGGCGCCGGACAGTGCCGAGTGTATGGAAAAATTTACCATCGACATTCGCTCCATGTCCGGCTTCGAAAACCTGGGCACCCTCCAGTTCAGCCTGGCCTGGGACACGGACCTGTTCATGCTCATGGGCGAACAGGCCACCGTTATCGACGGTTCTGCGCCGCTGACCGGCATGGTTTCGGATACCTTTATCTATTCGTGGCTCGATCAGAACGACGACCCCTACGGCGTGACCCTGCCCGACGACACCCTGCTGCTGCGGCTGACTTTTAAACCCCTGCAATGCGACCAAAGCGGGCAATTCGACATCGTCGGCTCGCCCAGGGTTATCGAAGCTTCCGACGACGGCCTGAACGTGGTGCCGGTAACCGTGCTGGCTACCAACCCCGTGACGGTGTACGACACCCGGCCGCCTGTGTTCGACCCGCTGGATGATATTACCGTGCAATGCGACGCCATTCCCGGCCCGGCCACGCCCACGGCGACCGACGCCTGCGACCCGGAGGTGGAAATAACTTACATCGGGCAAGCCGCCGACCCCGGCAACTGCGCAGGTAATCTGACCATCACCCGCACCTGGTACGCTATCGACGACTGCGGCAATTCCAGTTCCCTGGTGCAGGTCATCAACGTACAGGATACGGAACCGCCCACCTTTACCGAACCGGCGGACATTACCATAAATCTGGATGAAAATTGCGAATACAACGCATCGGCCACCATTACCGGTCAGGTAAGCAATGTTGCAGACAACTGCAGCCCTGTCGACAGCATAAAAGTGGACTATTTCGACAACTTCGGCGAAGGGCCGGGCTCCACCGTCATCATCACCCGTACCTGGATTCTGACCGACGATTGCGGAAACACCTCTTCCGGCCAGGTACAGTTTATTACAGCGGAGGACAATACCCCGCCGGATATCAAGTGCCCGGACGACCAGTCCGTCGTGTCCGGCAACCAGGATTGTATCTATATCATCGACGGCGGCATTTTTGATCCTTCCACGGATGACAATTGCGGCGTGGAAGAAGTGAATTATACCTTAAGCGGCGCAGGCGGCGGTTCGGGCGCCGGCACCCTCGACGGCGTGCAACTCCCCATCGGCAGCACCGTGGTGACCTGGACCGCCACAGACATCAACGGCAACGTGTCGACCTGCTCCTTTACGATAGAGGTGGAGGATTGCGCCGGCATCAGCGGCCAGCTGATCTGGGAGGGCGACGACGTATCGGGCGTGGCCCAGGCGACGGTGTATCTCACCGGCGACGCCGTGGGCTCCGATGGCCCCACTTTCCCTGACGGTTTGTACAGCCTCATTGGGGGCACCAGCGGGAATTTCGTCATTACGCCGGAAAAGCCCTCGCCCCCGGCCGACGCGCTCAACGGCGTATCGAACGCCGACGCGCTGGCCATTCTGCAGCATCTTGCCACGCCGCCCACGCCGATAACAGACCCGTACAAACTGATCGCCGCCGACGTGAACCTGAGTAATTCGGTTACAACTACCGATGCCTCCATTATCCGGCAGGCCATGCTGGGCAGTCCGACGGCCATTGAAATATTTGTGGGTAACCCCTGGCGTTTTGTGCCCACGCCCGATCCCGGGCCGGGTTTCCCGGGTTATATTCCGCCGGCAAATCCATTCTCCGCCCCCATTCCGGAAAGCCGCGTACTCACCGGCGTCATGGGCGGCGCGACCAACCAGAACTTTTTCGGTATTAAAACCGGCGACGTGAACGCTTCTGCCGACCCGGTGCTGCACCCCGACGACGATCCTGAAAACCTCGTTTGGATCGTACAGGATCAGACCCTGGTGGCCGGACGCGAAGTCGTCGCCGTTTTCCGCAGCGCGCATTTCAACCAGCTGGCCGGGTACCAGTTCGCCCTGCGTTTCGATCCTGCCCAATTGCAATACCTGGGCGTCGAAACCATCAACTCTCCGCTCGGCCTGAGCGCCGCCGAAAACTTCGGCGCCTACCAGGCCGCCGAAGGCGAGCTGCGCGGCGTGTGGCTCGATCCGCATGGCCGTACCCTGGACGACGGCGTGCCGGTGTTTACCCTGCGCTTCAAAGCCCTGCAAAGCGGCGCCAAACTCAGCGATCTGTTGCGCTTCAAGCCGAAGAGTCTGAACCCGGAAGCGTACACGGTGGGGCAGGCGAAAACGGGCATGGAACTGGTGTTCTCGGAGACAACAAGCACGGCTGATCTCCCGGATGGCCGGCAGGCTGCCCTGCTGCAGAACAGGCCCAATCCTTTTACAAACGCCACCATAGTCGGCTTCCTTTTGCCGGAGTCCTGCAACGCCCAGTTGCGCGTGTTCGACGCCTCGGGCCGCGAACTGATCCGCATCGACAAAACCTATCCGGCCGGTTATTCGGAAGAAACGCTCCGGATAGACCAGGCTTCGGGCGTTTTGTACTACGAACTGGCCACGCCGTTCGGACTGCTGACGCGGCGTATGGTGGCCGCGCAGCGATGACGAAGGGCGCCGTGCGGCACCGCGTATCGGGTTTGTTTTCTACACCGGGATTTTTTGAGG
>JAKLJF010000230.1 GCA_023151335.1 Thermoanaerobaculia bacterium
CAGGCATGCGCAGATTACCCGCAGTATTGATGCAGGCATCGATGGTCGGTCTTAAAAAGTCTGACAGGGTACCCTCTCTGCTTTTTAGTACACCATTGAAAAACGCACTGGTGGCATCTGCATAATAGGGGTGATAAATTCCAAACCGTTTTTCAGTGAGCGTAAGCTGTTTAAAAAGGACAGGGCAAACTTTATCCCATGCTTTGAATTCTTTCCATTGGTATACCGCATCTATCGTCCAATAAAGACTATCCAGTAATGTTCTGAAATAGGCGCTGTCTGCTACCGGATCTATCCGTTCGCCTATAGTAATCAGGCTGTCTGTTCGGTGTTGCCAGTTTTCGAGTGTTTGCTGCGGCGTTTGAGCGATTGCGCCTGCCGGTGCGATGAAGAGGAAGATCAGAAATATGGCAGTCCCGTTTTTCATTGGAATCCGGTTTAAATATATAAAGGGAAGGCCGATGCCGGTTGATTTTCAATAGACATCCCACCAAACTTTCGAAGTTACTTTGTCTCCGCCGGGGAGGCGGCTTACGGCCTCGTCATAGCTGGCTTTATTGAGGATTTGTTCCATGTCCGGGTAAACGTACCGGGTAGCGATAAAATCCAGGCCGGGGGGCGGTTGCAGAATACCAAAATCCAGTCGGCGCCACTCAAACCACGCCTGCTCGCCCTGCAGGAAAAGGGCCAGCCATTTTTGCTTCCCGATTTTTTCTTTCCAGGTACCGGGGGCGGTGTCGTAGCTGACGTCGGGGCTGGCCAGGTAAGTGTCGATGTCGGCAGGGTCCACGCCCCACCATTCCATGGAAGCGCGGATGCCATTGTGGTACCAGTCGGCGGCTGAGCCGGGAATCACTGCGCCGCGTTCGAGTGCCTCGGCGAGGCAGAAGCATACCTCGGCGTAGTCCAGCAGGACCACCCTGCCGTCCGGCGCGGCGGCTGTTTCATTCAGGCTGGCGTAATTGCCAAGGGCGGAGGAGTTCAGCGAGCCGTATGGTGCGCCTTCGTATTCGCCGGTATTTTTTGCCGGCGCTGCGTACTTTGGAATGCGGGGATCAGCCAAATGCTTTAATGCGTCCATCAAAGGTTTGGCAATTGATGATGTATTTTTAAACTGATAATATGGATTTTGATAGTTGGATGGTGGGGGCAGGAAAACATACCAGGCATTGTCGTAGTTGTTTTCAAAAACGCCGTCCGCAAAAGCCTTTTCAATGGCTGCCTTGGCCGTAGGCCAGTCGCGGTCGGCCATGCGAATGGCTACGCGCAGCGTCAGTGCGTTCGCGAATTTTTTCCAGCCGCCCACATAACCCAAATAGATTCCGTCGGCATATCTGGCATCAGCAGACAGCGGCGGCGCATCGAGCCGGATTTGGGCAGATGCATCCTCCAATTCGCGGAGCAGGTCATGATAAATGGATTCCTGTGTGTCGTAGCGGGGCGCCAGTTTGCCGGCCAGGGCTTCCGAATAAGGAATATCACCCCAGTAATCCGTCATATTTTGAAATTTCCAGGCCCTCAGGATACGCGCCTGGGCAATCTGATTTACCGGATCGCCACCGACCCGCTGTGCATCAGGATCTTCCGTGCAAAGGCGAATAATTTCCTGTAAATCAAGAATGGAATGGTAGGAGGTTTTAAAAATATCGTTCATTTGGTATAATTCGTAGAAGCTAGGATCGGAATTATTCAATACAGAAGGACGCGAAAAATGTTGGCAGAACAGGTTCTTAAAACTGATATTATGTCCATAGTCATTAGCCAGGGCATATGTGGTGTAATTGAGTAATGAAAGCGCAGTCACAAACGTCAATTCGTTGGGGTTTTTGTTGTATTCCTCCAGTTTCTGACAGCTGAATAACGCCACGAGGCATGCGAGACAGGCAAGTATGTTTTTTTTCATATCGGGAAATTAAAAGTGTTTGGGTTAAAACCGCACCGACAGGTTGATGCCGATGGTGCGGGTGGATGGAACCTGGCCTCCTTCCAGGCCCTGGATGTTGCCGGAGTTGCTGGCATTGTCAGGGTCGATATGCGGGACGTTTTTGTGGATCAGCCAGAGATTGCGGCCCACCACGGAAATGTGGAGCGCTTTGACTCGCTTTTTCCCGAGCCAGTGTTCAGGCAAACGGTAGCTCAAGCGAGCTTCCCGTAGCTTGATGTAACTGGCGTCGTAAATGCGGGTGGACTGGACGAAGTTTCCGCTGAGGTTCTTACTCCAATAGTCTTTTGCGGAGATAAAAATATCGTTCGGTTGGCTGGTAACCATCGGGGTGCCGTCGGGGTTAAACAGCAGATTGCCATTGTCATCGGTAGCCTGCAACACGCCGGGCAGCGCCGCACCTGTTTCCCTGATATTATTGGCCGCCGTTTCCGCCAATACGCCGGTATACCTTCCTAATCCAACAGTACCGGCCGCCATTTTCCCGCCCTTCCGTACATCTACCAGGAAGCCTAGACTGAAATTTTTATACGACAGCATATTTTGTATTCCGCTGATCCAATCGGGTTGAATGCTACCGAGAGGCTGTAGTGCCGGATTAATCAAATAATACCCTGTTTTGGGATTTACGACGGGATTGTTATTGGCATCGCGGTAAAAATCGTGGCCGAACAAAGTACCATAGGGCTCTCCTTCGCGGGCATAGAAGTAGCTAATAGTAGGAGTTCCGCCTAAATAGTAGGTGGTCAGGTTATTGCCCCGATCGTCGTGGTATAAGTCCAGGATTTTGTTGGAATTGCGCGTCCAGTTCAGCGAAATATCCCAACGAAAGTTTCGCTTCACCACGGGAGCGGCGGTCAGGGCGATTTCCAGTCCCTGGTTGCGGATGAGCCCGGCATTGATGTATTTGTCGTTGAGTCCCGTGGCTCCTGATAAAGGCAGAAGCAGAATTTGGTTGTTGGAGTTGGTGCGGTATGCCGACGCATCAAGACCAATGCGATCGCGGAACAACCGGAGTTCCAATCCCAATTCCCAGGAAACAGTTTGCTGCACCTTCAGGTCAGGCGTTTTTTGTGTATAACTCGCCGATGCCGCCGGATAGTCATAAATCGGATCCTTGCCGACATAGGTATTTTTCAGTGCATAAGGCGGCACGTCCAGCCCTACCTGTGCCCAATTGAGCCGCAGCTTGCCGAAGGACAACCACGGACTTGCGGCCAGCCTGCCCAATTCGCTGAACACAAAACTTAGGGAAGCGGAGGGGTAAAAAGTCGAATTTTGGCCGGGCGGAAGGGTGGAGGCCCAGTCATTGCGTCCGCTCAGCTCAAGGTAGACCGTACTCTTGTAGCCCAGGTTGGCCGTTCCGAATACACCGTTCACTACACGCTCGGATCTGTTTGCCGAAACATATGGCGTCCTGTTGGAGTTGGCCAGGTTGTAAATGCCCGCATAGATTAAGCCTCCTGAAGTCTGCGCGGAAAAAATATCATCGCGGTTTTTGCGGAAATTACTGCCGAGCACGGTGTATAGGGAAAAATCATGGCGGAAATTCTTCCGGTAGTTCAGCAAAAAATCCGCATTGCGCTCCGAAACCACATAAATGGCAGTGGAATACGAGCCATCGCTGACGAAGCTGCTGTTTTTTGTCGATTTTTCCTCCCGCCGGTCGGTGTAATTATCCAGGCTCAAGCGGGTCGTAAACGTCAGACCGGGAGCGCATTGAAAAACCGCCGCCAGGTTGCCGAAAGCCCGCCCGCGCCCGTCTTCCGGGGCGCTTTCGTACGCTTGCCAATACGGATTGTCCCAATGTACCGGTACGGGATTGTCGTATGACCAGCTGTTCCAGGTTACCTGCTGGATATCGGAAACCTTGTAATATTTTTCCAGGATATCCATATCGATCTGCCGTTGGTGCCAGGCGAGCAACGATTGGGTTACAGGTTGACCAGTGCCGCTGCTGAAAGATCCAGAACCCGCCCGCCCGTGCGCCCGGTGTGTGGCGTAATTGATGTTGGCCGTGATGTCGAGCCACTTGCTCAGGCGCAGGCCGGCATTCAGACCGATCTGGTGCCGGTCGAGCAGGCTGTTGGGGTAAGGGCTGGTCTGTCGGGTGTTGGCGTAGCTCAGGCGGGTATTCATGGCGCGACCGCCGCCGCTGATGGAAATAGAATTATTCAAAGACACCCCGGTTTTAAAAAAATCACGGATGTTGTTTGGGTGGGCTACCCAGGGCGTGGTTTTGCCGTAGTACTCCGGTATTCCGGGAAAGAAACTATACCACTGGCGCACCAGCAGGTTGGGGTCAAACTTTGGGCCCCAGCTTCGGTCACTAAAGGAATTCACTACTGGTTCGCCATTCAACACGAAAAAAGGCCCGTCGTCATCGCCTCCCCCGTATTCGTTTTGGAACTCGGGTAATACCGCTACTGACTCAAACGTGGTTTGCGAACTAACGCTCACCTCCAGCGGTGCATTGAAGCCTCCTTTTTTAGTGGTAATCACGATGACGCCGTTGGCAGCACGCGAACCGTACAATGCTGCCGCGGCCGCGCCTTTCAACACGTCTATTGTTTCAATGTCATTTGGGTTCAGGTCCTGAATGGTATTGCCGTAGTCCACGCCCCGAAGTCCATCTATCTGCTGTTGCGTATTAAAATTGGAATTATCCATCGGCACGCCGTCCACCACGAACAGGGGCTGGTTTTCTCCTGTAATGGATCGGATACCCCGGATCACAATGCGGCTGGAGCCGCCCAAGTTGCCGGAACTGGTGATCACCTGTACGCCCGCGAGTTTGCCCGAGAGGGAATTGACGAGGTTGGTTTCCCGCACCTCACTCACCGCCTTGCCCTCGAGCTGCTGCGTGGCGTAGCCCAACGAGCGGGCTTCGCGCGGAATGTTGAGCGCGGTCACCACTGTCTCCGGCAGCCGGATGCCTTCCTGGGTGAGCTTTATGGTGATGGGTACGCCAACCGACACTGCTACCTCCTGTACCGCATAGCCGGTATAACGCACCACCAGTGTGTTCACGCCTTCAGGCAATTGCAAGGAAAAACACCCTGCCGTATCGGTCACCGCTCCGCCGGCGGCGCCTTTCATCGTCACGGTAGCGCCCACCACGGGTTCGCCTTGCGGGTCGGTGACAGCGCCGGTCACGGTGCGCTGAGCGTCCATTGTCGTCCAACAAAAGATTCCGAAAAAGAAAAGCAGGAGTTTTCGATGCATGGTTTGTGGATTTAAGTTTGCGATAATTGCAAAACGCGAAGTTTTATGCCGTTAAATGTAGGGTATATGTCAGAGTTCATCCATTCCGAATCAGTTTCGGCAAAAAATATTTTTAAAACAAAATATTGAAAATAATTTGTTTTGAAAATGCTGTTCCTTAACTTCGTCGCTTCAAACGACGAAGCCATGCCCGATGAAAAACTTACCCGCCAAAAAGACCGCGCCCACGACGCGGTGTTCAAAGCCTTTTTCAGTGATGCTACCATCGCCCGGAATTACCTGTTGCACTACTCGCCCCCGGCCGTGTACGGACAAATTGATTTTTCCCTATTCCGGAAGAATGATACGGCTTTCGTCAGCGGCCGATTCGGCCTTTCTTTCAGCGACGTGTTGTATGAAACCCGGCTGACGACCGGAGCGCCGGCCCGTTTGCTCTTTTTATTTGAGCACAAGAGTTACTTACCCAATTTCCCAATCCACTTGCAGTTGCTGGATTATTTACTTCAAATCTGGGAAGACGATCTCAAAAACGGCCGTCCGCTGTCCGTCATCATTCCAATTGTCGTATATCATGGAGAAAAAGGCTGGGAGCAAAAGACCTTTTCCGATTTTTTCCCGGATTTGCCCGAGGACTGGCGGGTTTTTGTCCCGAATTTTCATTATTTGCTGACGGACCTAAGCCGGGTACCGCCGCTGGAAATTCAAAACAAACGGGAAAGCGAGTATGTACGCAACCTGTTTTTAGCCTTAAAATTTGCCCGAAACAAAGACCTGATCGTAAAAAATTGGAAAAAAATCTTTACTTTTGGGGTGCCATATTTTCATGACGACAGGGATAAAATCTTGTTCCAAACACTCAGGTTTTATATTGTCAACCTACACAAAATGCAAAATATCGAAATTAATGCGCTAAACGAACAATTGCCCGATCCGGAGCGCGACTGGATGGATTCCATACCTGAAATTTTTGGGGAAAAGTGGAAGAGAGCAGGGGTGCGAAAAGGCCGTAAAATAGAACGCGAGGAAAACAACCGTACCTTCACCCTCAAAACCCTCCAAAAATTTCCCGACTGGAGCGACGCCGAGGTAGCCGAATTCGTGGGCGTCACGGTGGAATATGTGCAGCAGATGCGGCGGGAACTGGCTAAAGGGAAATAGGTTTTTTATTGCTTCAATTGACGCAACCCTTCCCGCGCCTTTTTTCGCCATACCGTTTCGGGCAACTTCAATGCTTTTTCCCACGCCGCTTTCGCTTTTTCCCGGTCTTCTGTCAGTAAATATCCCAAGCCGCTATACCACAATGCCTCGGCCTGCCAGGGTTTACCCGGCGCATCGAGGCGCTCGAAGTAGCCGGCAGCCCCGTCGCCGTCAAACAATTCCAGCAGGCAATACCCCTTGAGGTAGGACAAGGTGTCATTGGGCGGCGCAGTTTTTTCCAGTTCGTTCAGTTCGACAAATGCCGTGGGGAAATCCCGCCGCCCCAGGGCTGACACGGCTGTGCGGAAACGTGGCGGATAATGTGTGGCAGTGGAATCGAAGGCTGTATACCACAATATGGACAGTAATTTTTGTAGATCAGCCGGCAGGGTATCACCGCCGCGGGTAAAAGTGATATTTTCAAAGGTGGGCTTCGACGGCGACGGCCGGTTTTGAGCAATGGGTTCCCGGATTTTTTCTGAAGGCGCAGGAGCCGGCGGCGGCGACATGTTGCCGGGCGCTGCCGGGCTGTTTTTTTCAGGCGCCGGAGCCGGCCCGGGAGCGGATAGGGGTAAAAAGGTGGGGTATAACCACCAGATACAGGAAAGCAACAGCACAATGCCCACCGTCAGCATCCCAAACCGCCATTTTTTCCATAGCGCAACCGGACCGGCCGGGGGCGGGTTATCCTGTAAAACCGTGGTGACGAGTTCCCGGAGATATTGTGCGCGCAGGTGTCCGGCGAGTTCCCGGTGGCGGTTCACTTCTTCCTGCAAGGCAGGGTCTTTCGCCAGCTCCGCTTCGAAACGTTCCCTTTCGTCGGGTGGCAGTTCGCCGGCAAGATAGGCTTCGATATCGTTTGGCATAATATGGTTATGCGTATAACAGTTGGTTTTTTATCTCTTCCATCAGCAAGCCCAGTTTCTTCAGACAGGCATTGCGTTTGCTGCGCAAAGAGTCAACCGTGGCGTAAGGCGTGAGTTGCCGGGCTATGAGTTCCTGGTCTCCATACCCCTCATAGTACCGGAAACGGATCAACTGGCGGCAGTTGTCTTTCATTTTATCCAGAAAGCCGGCGATACGCAACTGCAATTCTTTATTAAACAGGTATTTTTCCACCTCGGCTTCCGCGTGCGCATCCCAGTCGCCGAGTTCAGTGAGGGCCGCCCGGTTTTTTCGTAAAAAGTTGCGCA
>JAKLJF010000231.1 GCA_023151335.1 Thermoanaerobaculia bacterium
GCGCGAAACAGGTGTTTATATGCTTTTTATACAACCGACTGACAGTCGGTTTTACCATGAGATCGCCGATCCGCCCACGGCAGAAAACTATGTCTGCCTGGTTTTGTCTCCAGGGTCCGACACTCGCCTGCGCGCCAATGCCTGGGAACTGACCCGCTCGTATCAACTGCTGCAAGCGACCGGCGAGAGCCGGCAAATCGCCCGGCTGCGCGATTTCCGCGAACCGCTTTACCGCGAATTCGAGAGCCATCGGCCTGCCGAAGATTCCGTTCAGGTATGGAGCACCCACGGCAGCCAGGCGGTGCAGGATACGATAAATGCTTCCCTGGATGCCTTTTTGGATACGGCAACAGTCTTTTTGCCCGCCTTTGCTGCCCTGCGCCTGCGCGCGCCGGATAATGAATTCCGCGACCGGCCGGAACATTTTCTCCGGGTGCTGACCCGCCTGCAAACCCTGGCGCCCGGTCACCCGTGGGTAGCCCAGCTCGGCGTATTTATGGACCGCGCTAAACTGCCCGTGTTGGAAGGGGAAAAAATGCCGGATTTTTCACTTTCCACTCCCGAAGGCGATACGATCCAGCTATCCGGTATTCAGGGCGAATTGATCCTCGTCGATTTCTGGGCCTCCTGGTGTGCGCCCTGCCGCGCCGAAATGCGGGAAACGATCCGGCCACTGTATGACCGTTACCATGGCAGGGGTTTCCAGGTGCTGGGTGTTTCCATCGACCGGAGCCGCGAAGCCTGGACGGCGGCTATCCGGAAAGACGGCGCCATCTGGCCCAACGTTTCCGACCTGCTTGGCGACGCCTCGCCGGTGCGGCAAACGCTGAAATTCGAATACATTCCCGCCAATTATCTGCTCGACAGCAACGGCCGTTTGCTGGCACGTAACCTACACAAAGAAGAATTGCAGATATTTGTGGAAAAGTATTTCGGGCAACAATAATGATCAAACGACAAAATTTCCGGCTTCTACCCCTTTTCCTCTTCCTGGCATACTTCGCCGGCGCCCAAAACCTCGATATCCGTTGGTTGGACAAATTTAATTCCCCGCCCAATCCCCGGCCCGATAAAGCCTGGCAATTCGTTTCCGACTGCATGGCGCCCGTGGGCGTGGCCATGCCGCTCACGCTGTTTGCGGCCGGCGCCATCGGGAAAGACAAAGACCTGCGCCAGAGATCATACGAAGCCGGCGGGGCATTTCTCCTGAGCGCCGGCTTGAGTATGGCCATCAAAGTGACCGTCCGGCGACCCAGGCCTTTTGTGACGTACCCGGATATCATCACCCGGAAGAGCAAGGGCAGCGGCTTTTCTTTTCCCTCCGGTCACACGGCCGTCGCCTTTGCCACGGCAACCTCCCTGAGCATCACTTACCCCAAATGGTATGTCATTGCACCTTCGTTCGCGTATGCCGGGGCCGTGGCGTATTCCCGTATGTATCTCGGCGTGCACTATCCGGCCGATTTGCTGGGCGGTATTATCATTGGGGTGGGCGCATCTTTGCTCAGTTACCAGGTGGGGCGGTGGATTGAAAGGTAAAGCGGCGGCGCACTCTCGCAAAAAAAACCAATCTTTGCCATACCGAAAACTACCCACGCAGCAGGCCATGTTCACCATGCCAACCGCTTTGTCATGAAAAAACTCTTCCTTCTCGACGGCCATGCGCTCATCTACCGCGCCCATTACGCCTTTATCGCCCGACCGCTGATCAACTCCAAAGGCTGGAACGTTTCGGCTATTCAGGGTTTTATGCGGACGCTGTGGGACATGATGCAAAAAGAAAAACCCACCCACCTGGCCGTCGTGTTCGACCCACCCGGCGGCACTTTCCGCCATGCCGAATTCGAACTGTATAAAGCGAACCGCGATGCCCAGCCCGAAGACATCACCCTCGCCATTCCCTGGGTGGAAAAAATCGTGCGGGCCATGAACATCCCCGTGTTGAGCGTGCCCAATTACGAGGCCGACGACGTGATCGGCACCCTGGCCAAACAGGCAGAAAACAACGGCTACGACGTGTATATGGTAACCCCCGACAAAGACTTCGGCCAGTTGGTCAACGATCATATTTTCCTCTACAAACCCGGCCGCCAGGGCAACGACGTGGAAATCTGGGGCGCCAAAGAAGTCTGCGAACGCTGGGGCATTCGGCGTGTCGACCAGGTGATCGACATGCTGGCCCTGATGGGCGATTCTGTCGACAACATCCCCGGCCTGCCCGGCATTGGCGAAAAAACCGCGGCTAAACTGCTCGAAGAATTCGACACCGTGGAAAACCTGCTGGCCAACGCCGACAAACTGAAAGGCAAACAACAGGAAATTGTCAAAAACCACCCCGAAAAAGCCACGCTTTCCAAGTGGCTGGCCACCATCGAAACTAAGGCCCCCGTGGCCTTCGATGAAAAATTCTTCGAGATCGAACCCTTCAACCGCGATGAACTGATCGAGATTTTTAAAGAACTGGAATTTAAAACCCTGGCCAACGATATTCTGAAACACCCGTTGGCGGGCAGCCCTGTTTCCGCCCCTTCAGTGGGCACAAAAACAAGCCCGGCGCCTGCAAAACCCGGCTCCGGCGTTCAGGGTAGTTTGTTTGACGTTGATTCAACGAAAACCGAAGGTAAAACGGAATCAAGCCCTCCTCCCCCCGGGGGGGATGGGGGTGGGGTTGAATATCGACGCGCTTCCAAAGATATTTCCAATACCCCGCATACCTACCAGGCTGCCGAAACGCCCGAAAAACGCGCCGAGCTGGTCAAACTGCTGCTCAGCCGCCCCGATGTCGCTTACGATTCCGAAACAACGGCCATCGAACCGACCCAGGCCGACCTCGTGGGATTTTCCTTTGCCTGGAAACCGCACGAAGCCTGGTACGTGCCCATCCCGGCCGACCGCGAAGCGGCACAGGCTATCGTAGAAGAATTCCGGCCGTTTTTCGAAAACGAACAGATCGAAAAAATCGGCCAAAACCTCAAATACGACGCCATTGTGCTGAAAAACTACGGCGTCGACTTGCGCGGCCCCTACTGGGATACCATGATCGCGCACTACCTGCTGGAGCCCGAACTCCGCCACAACATGAACTACCTGGCGGAAACATACCTCGACTATTCGCCGGTCAAAATTGAAGACCTGATCGGCAAAAAAGGCGCCGCCCAGGGCAACATGCGCGACGTGCCCCTCGAACAAATCAAAGAATACGCCGCCGAAGACGCCGACATCACGCTGCAACTGCGCCGGTACCTGGAACCAAAGCTCGAAGCCGGGGGAAAAAACCTGACCAAATTATTCCACCTCGTGGAAACGCCCCTGGTAAAAGTGCTGGCCGATATCGAATTTGCCGGCGTGCGCATCGACCCGGATTTTCTGAAAGAATATTCGGTGGAACTGGCGCAACAAACCGCCGCTCTGGAAAAGAAAATTCTGGAGGAAACGGGCTTTACTTTTAACGTGGCCAGCCCCAAACAGGTGGGCGAAGTCCTGTTCGACCGGATGAAACTGCCCTATCCCGGCAAAAAAATGAAAAGCGGGCAGTATTCAACCGACGAAGACGTGCTCACCGAACTGGCCGCGCAATACCCCGTGTGCGCCGACATCCTGCAACACCGGGCCCTGATGAAACTTAAAAGCACCTACGTGGATGCGCTGCCCGCTCTGATCAATCCGCGCACGGGCCGGGTGCACTCCTCCTTCAACCAGGCGCTGGCCGCCACGGGCCGCCTGAGCAGCCAGAATCCCAACCTCCAGAATATTCCGATCCGCACCGCTGAAGGCCGCAAGGTGCGCGAGGCTTTTATCCCCCGCGACGACGAGCACCTGCTCCTCTCAGCCGACTATTCCCAGATCGAACTGCGCCTCATCGCCGAGATCAGCCACGAGGAAGCGATGCTTGAGGCTTTCCAACTCAACCAGGATATCCACCAGGCCACCGCTGCCCGCGTGTTCGGCGTGCCGCTCGACCAGGTGACGGCCGAGCAGCGCCGCGCCGCCAAAACCGTCAACTTCAGCATCATCTATGGCGCTGGCGCTACCAACCTCAGCAATCAGCTCGGCATCAAACGTTCAGAAGCCAAAGAGATCATCGACAACTATTTCGCGCAATACAAGGGTTTGAAACATTACATGGAAAATACCGTGGAGTTCGCCCGCAAACACGGCTACGTCGAAACCCTCCTGGGTCGCCGCCGCCAGTTGCGCGACATCGACAGCAGAAACGGCATGCAACGCAGCATGGCCGAACGCATGGCCATCAATACGCCCATCCAGGGCACGGCAGCCGACATGATCAAGGTGGCCATGGTCAACATCTGGAAAGCCATGCGCGAGGGCCAGTTCCGGTCGAGTATGATCCTGCAGGTGCACGACGAACTGGTGTTCGACGTGTACAAGGAGGAATTGGAAGCGCTGAAACCGATCATCCGGGAAAAGATGGCCGCGGCCATTCCGAATTTGCGGGTGCCGATTTTGGTGGAAATGGGAGTAGGGGTGAATTGGTTGGAGGCGCATTGAGGATACTTTTAAACCATCCTCCGCCATAACCTCCCCCCATTCCGCAACGCCCGCAGAAACAAAATCCCGAACACCCCCGCCGCTCCGCCGGCAACCCTGGCATAAACCGACTCCCCGCTTTCCGCCAGCCACCAGCCGGCAGCCCCGGCTGCCAGCGCCAGCCCGGCAAACAACACCTGCTGCACGGCTAAATACATCAGCCGCGCGCCGTCGCGCACGTCGGGGTTGAGCATTTCGAGTTGCCCGCGCCGGGCTTTGTACAGGGTTTGACGCAACTCTTCGGGTAGCGAAAGCGCGCTGGTAAGGGTATTTTGCAGCAGATTCCGGACGAAAGTGACGAGGTCGCCGCGCTGCCCCAGTACAAATTCCTGTGCATACGGTCGTACCACGTCGAGGGGGTTCAGTTTGGGGTCGAGGGTGGTGCAAAGGCCAAGCAACAGGGTGAGCATTCGATTGAGCAGCACGTAATCTTTGGGCACCTGTACGGTGCCGCTGATGCCGCTGAATCCGATATCCCGGATCAGATCGACCAGGCTGTTGTTAAATGGGTTTACTTTTATATCCTTGAAATTCAAACCTTCGAGTTGCACCTCGTTTTGTAAAAAATTGCGCAGCGCGGCGACCATTTTTTCCGCCATTTGCTCGGCCTCCCGGCCTTCGGCAAGAAATCCCATTGCCCGGAATGCTTCGATCATGCCGTGGGAATCATTTTTTATGGCCGCTTCGATGAGTTGGGGAATACCTTCGCGCATAGGTTTGCTGAGCTGGCCGGTTGCGCCGAAGTCGAGCAGGATCAGGGCGCCGTCCTGCCGCACCAGGATATTGCCGGGATGCGGATCGGCGTGATAATAGCCGTCCCTGAACAACATCTGGCAGTAGGCGCGCAACAGCCGGGAGGCCAGGTCGCGGCGGTCGAGTTGCCAGGCATCCAACTGGGCGAGATTGGAAATTTTTACGCCGTCGTACCAGGTAGTGGTCATTACCCGGCTGGTGGAGTATTCGGGATGCACTTCCGGAATAAACAGGTTTTTTTCCGCTTTCAGGTTTTCCCCGATCCTGCGCATGGCTTCGGCTTCGCGCTGAAAATCGAGTTCCTCCCCGATCATCTGCCGCACCTGGGTGTACAGGTGCCCCATTCCTTTAATGTCGAAAAAGAAAGAGATGACGCGGGTAAGCCGCCGGATAATTTCCAGGTCGATGCGGGCAATTTCTTCAATATCGGCGTGTTGCACTTTTACCACCACTTCCAGTCCATTATGCAATTGAGCGCGGTGCGCCTGACCGATGGAGGCTGCTGCCAGGGGCGTTTCATCGAAACGGGCGAACAACTGCTCCGGCGTTTTGCCGAACTCGCGCTCGATGCGTTCGCGCACCTGACTGAAAGGCCGGGGCGGTATGCGGTCTTGTAATTCTTCCAGCGGTTTTTGAAACTCCTCCGGCAGAAAATTGCCAAGGATGGAAAGCATCTGGCCAATTTTAATAAACAGGCCGTTGAGTTCGAGAATGGCTTTTTTCACCCGTTCGGCGTTGCGCAGGTGCAGGGCCAGTATGCGTTTTTCGTAGTACCGTTCGCCAAACAGTTTTCTGCCAAGCATCAGCCCGGCATAGCTCAGCATAACGACGGCAGCCGTCCAGTGTGCTTTACGCACCCGACGGCTGCCTGAATACATCTTTTTATCTGTCATCGGGATAGATTGAAGATGCAAAAATGAGACATTATTGCTCAAAAGTTCCGGATCAGTCTGCGCCACAGCAAAACAGCATGGCCCAGTACGGAAATTCCGGCAATGCCGACGCTAACGCCGGCCAGTAACAGCAAAATTTCAAAGGTATTCATCGGCTTGTGATTTTAGGTTGATAACGTTCGACCTGGTGGTGTTGCACAGGTACGGTTTTAAGAAAAGCAAATATGGCGCTGACTTCCGTATCGGTCAGGACCGGGCGGGGAGTCATAGGGTACTGAAGCGTGCCGCCGCGCGGGTTTTTACCGTATTTCACGGCGTCGATAAATTGCCGTTCGGTCCAGGCGCCGATACCGGTTTCCATATCCATGGTGATATTGGCCGAGCGAACGATTTCGCCTTCCTGGTTCTGCATTTCGATACCGCCGCCGTAATAGCCGTAACTGTCGGCGGGAATATTCGGATCTACTTTCAGCATATCGCCCGAATGGCAGGCAAAACATTCGTACAGGCCGTCGGCCAGGTATTTGCCCAGGGCGATTTTATCCGTGGTGTCGGGCACCAATATGGGTTTTTCCGGCAAGGCCGGGGGAAAAAACATAGTGTTGGCCAGCACTTTTACCAGGAAATTGTACTCGGCGGGCGGGTATTCACGGCGGTCGGGCGCCAGGCGCGGGTCATCGGAGCGCAGCCACGCGATGATGGCATACAGGTCTTCATCGGCTACCCGCGAAAATTTGGGCATGAAGGGCGGCGCCCAGGAGCCGTCCTGCCGGATTCCCGTGCGCAGGAAATAATATAACTCGCCGTCGGTCCAGTTGCCAATACCAACTTCCGGGTCGTGGGTGATATTGCGCGAAATAATGGTGCCGAAAAGTTTGGGCACCTCCGACATGACCTTGCCGGTCAGTTTCCCTCCTTCTCCGAGGTGACATTCATTGCATAAAATGGAGGCAATTTTAGCGCCCTGCTCTACCAGCGCACTGTCGCGCGGCACTTGCAGGGTGGCGATTTCCGGGGTCATTTTTACTTCATAGCCGGGAATGCCCCTGATACTTACGTAAGCGGCGCTTATACCCGCCAACAATACAAAGACAGCCGCGGTATAGCCGAGGATCTTCAGTGCGCGTTTCATTTGGACCTGAAAATGTTTGTGAAACAGATGAGCCTGTACGACGGCCCGCACGGGAAAAAGGTTGCAAGGGCAAAATTTCTCCGTTATAATTCGGCTGTTTTACTCAATCCCCCTATTTTTCGCCATTCCACCCACTTCATCCACTTCTACTAATCATGAAAATCAAATTCTGCGGCGCGGCGCGCGAAGTAACCGGTTCCTGCCACCTGATCACGCTGGACG
>JAKLJF010000232.1 GCA_023151335.1 Thermoanaerobaculia bacterium
TCACGGCTGGGTATGTACGGCAAAGACCGGCGAATGGCGCATTGGGTGACCCGCCTGAACTGGTACCAGACCATGTCGCACAACGTCGGCACACTTTCGCGTTTCAAACCGTCGATGCCCGACCAGTTCAAAGTGGCCTGGAATAAACTCTGGCGCCCTGTGCATTACCTGGCCCTCGATCCGCTGAAAAAAATGCTCAGCCGCGGCACGGGGCGCGACGGCAGCGTGTTCAACCGTTTTATGCAGGGCCAAAGCGTACAGAAATGGGTACTGACCCTTTCTCTGACGGCCATGGGCGCTCTCGGCTTCCTGGTATTCCGTACCCAGGACGACCGGGTGGAAGAGGTGCTCACCATGCCCGAAACCAACCCGGAAGACCAGTACGGATACCTGTACGAAGGTCCGGCCACGACTGCCCGCGACCCGCGCGCCATCCCCAAACAATATCCCGAACCGGTAAAACAGGAAACGCCGGCGGAAGAAATCCCGACGATCAATTTGTCGGGCGATCCGGAAGAGGAAGACATCCCGACGATCAACCTCTCCGGCGATGCCGAAGAAACCCCGGCGCCCCAAACCACGCCGGCGAAACGCGAAACCACCCGGGCAGGCCCCTGCAGCAAATATGCCCGGCAAAAAGGCTGGATCATCCAGGACAGCTATTTCGCCAACAAAACTTTTGCCGACGAACGCGCCGCGGCCCTGCGCCGGAAAGGTATCAGTTGCGAGTTGATTCCCCGTATCTGCCTAGGTGATGACGACCGCGAAGGATACGTCGTGCGCCTGGGAGCAACGGAAGCAGCCGAAACTGCCGCCGACGCGAAGGCCGTTCAATGGACCAAAACGCTGGAGCGGTATGGTCTGCTCCAGGGGAAATTACTGGTACGGCGCCTGAATTGACGCCATTTTTCGCGATAATCTGAACAACCATTGCAAAATCCGATCCTGTTCTCCACCCGCCTCATTGCCCTCGCCCTGCTGGGGCATATCGCGCTGTCCTGGCCGCTCTGGCATCCAGGCTACCGGTCTGCCTTTCCGATATTGCCGCTTTTTGATTTTCCTTTCCCGCAATCGGGGCCATGGGCCGCCCTGCATGCGTGGCTGACCGTGGGGGTTTGTCTGGCGCTTTTGTGGTTGCCCAATAGCCGCCGGGTGCTGGCAACAACAATAGTCTGGTTCATTTGGATGATCGCTCAGGATATTACACGGCTTCAGCCCTGGATGTATTTTTATTTGCTGGCGTTCGGACTTTTATTTTCCAGCCCGCCAAACCGCGATCATCCCGTAGTACAAAACGCCTTGCGCTGGCTGCTTGCCGCCGTTTATTGCTGGGGCGGATTCAACAAACTGACCCCTTATTTTGCCGAAGGCAATTTCCCCTGGTTTTGCGAAGCATTTTTCTGGACAAAACCCTTTGGCGCCTGGCCGGCCGCCGGCTATGGGGTGGCGCTGGCAGAATTGTTGTTTGCGCCCGGATTGCTTTGGAGCGCCACTCGTCCACTATTCCGCTGGCTCGTGCCGGCTTTTCACCTGTTTATTATCACGGCTTTAAGTCCGCTGGGACTGGACTGGAATACCGTGGTGATACCCTGGAATGTGGCTATGGGGGGGATGGTGTGGGTGATTTTTGGCCCCACCCCCAGCCCCTCCCCCCAAGGGGAGGGGGGCCTGATTTCGTTATACACATCGTATCTTAAGTTGGGATGGAAAGAGGAAAGTGAGATCAAGCCCCCCTCCTCCGAAGGGGAGAGGGGCTTGATTACGTCACACTCTTCGTATCCTAAGTTGGGAGGGAAAGAGGAAAGATCGTATCCTAAGTTGGGAGGGAAAGAGGAAAGATCGTATCTTAAGTTGGGAGGGAAAGAGGAAAGATCGTATCTTAAGTTGGGATGGAAAGAGGAAAGTGAGAGCAAGCCCCCCTCCCCTTGGGGGGAGGGGCTGGGGGTGGGGCTGCTCGCCCTCGCCTGGCTCATGCCCGTTTTCAACATTTTTCACTTGTGGCCCGAGCCGCTCTCCTGGAAAATGTACAGCAACACCCAGACGGAAGCGACGTATTTTCGGGAATCCGCGACGGGCCGCGGCGGGCCGTTGCAGCAGGTTTGGGACAAACACGCTTACGACAGGGGGCGGAAATTGTTGCTCGACGACTGGGCTTTCGAAGAACTGCACGTGCCTGCCTGGAACAACCGGCATACCTTTATTCAACTGGCCCGTTATCTTTGCGTTCAAAACAAACAGCCCGACAGTTCCGGACTATTATTGCTGAGCGTCGATCGCTGGGATAGATCCGCGGAAAAGTGGGAAACCATTCCCTGCGCGCAAATCACCAGGTAAAGATTTTTAATATCCCGATGAAAAATTCCCTGCTCTGGGTCATTTCGCCAAAAGACGGCGGCCCCGATTCCTACCTTTTCGGCACCATGCACGTGCGCGACCTGCGCGCTTTTGAGTGGCTTGAACCGGCTATTCATTGCCTTGAAAATTGTGCCGTTTTTGCCACCGAGTTCGATTTTTCGGATACCGACTCCGCCGCGGTCGCCACCGTGCTGAAACTGCCGCCGGATGTCACGCTCGATCAACTGCTGAAGCCGGGCGCCTGGAAAAACCTGGAATTTTACTGCCAGAAAAAACTGAAAGTTCCGGCGGAACACATGCGTTTCCTGCATCCCATGACCGTTACTATGGCCCTG
This sequence comes from Thermoanaerobaculia bacterium, assembly GCA_023151335.1. Lineage (GTDB taxonomy): Bacteria > Bacteroidota > Bacteroidia > Chitinophagales > Saprospiraceae > M3007. The sequence continues at coordinate 2,691 of JAKLJF010000232.1, forward strand.
ACCAATGATCTCGTAGCTTCGGAAGCCACTCTCTCGCTCGATGAAACCCTCTGGGAGCAGGCCCGGGCGCTGGGTAAAAGAACCACCGGCGTGGAAACATTCGAAGAACAGCTGGAAACCCTGAAACGGATACCGTTCGAATTACACCTGAAAAATTTATCCTGGCTGCTGAAAAACTATTCGCGCCAGAAAAGCCGGCTGAAAAAAATGTTCCGTTGGTACCGGACCGGCAATATTCGCCAGTTATACCGGGCCGCGAAAAAGGACGCCAAAGGTATGCGTAAATTGCTGTTGTACGAACGCAACGCGATCATGGCCCGCCGATTTATCGAAATTGCCCTGCAGGAGAGTCTTTTTTGCGCCGTCGGCGCCGGACACCTGTACGGGCGAAAAGGCCTGCTCCGCCTGTTAAAAAAAGAGGGATTTTCGGTAAAGCCTGTTATTCCCGACACCACAACTGCCGGCGTATGAAGAACAGCGTGCTGTTGGAATTGCCCTACCTGCCGCCGGTTTCCTGGATGGCCCTTGCCTGGAAAGGTGATACGCTCTGGCTGGAAGCCTGCGAAAACTTCCAGAAAGGCAGCTACCGCAACCGCTGTCATATCGCGGGGCCCAACGGGGTGCAACGGCTGAGCATTCCGCTAATAAAAGGAAAACACCAGCAAACCCCCATACGGGACGTCCGTATTGCCTACAACGAACCCTGGCAACAGGTACATTGGCGCAGTATTCAAACGGCCTATGGGAACGCCCCGTTTTTTGAATTTTATGGCGAAACACTGGCGGTTTTTTACCAAAAACGCTACACCTACCTGTTCGATCTAAACCTGGAGTTGCTGCAATTTTTATTTAAAAAAATGGAATGGAAGGGCGAGTTGCGGCTGACGGAGCAGTATGAAGAAAAAATACGGCGTCCCGGTTCCTGCCTGGATTACCGCGACGCCGTTTCACCGAAAAATGCTATCCGGAGCGACTGGTTCAGGCCGGCGCCGTATCCGCAGGTGTTTGCGGAGCGACACGGTTTTTTGCCCGACCTGTCGGCGCTCGATCTCCTGTTCTGTCGCGGCAAACAAGCCGGCGAGATTTTGGCGGGGTCCCTGGCTGATCATTTGATTTCCACGAGTACCAATGCGGGCTCACCCTCCTGATGCCGGAATATGGCCGCCTGACCCTTGGCCAGTTCGGCGCAGGAACGGTCGCCCGTATCGATTCGGATGGCCCCCAGATACGTACAGGTCTCGTTGTCCGTTTGGATCACGGTTTGATCATCCACCGTCAGCGGCAGTTGAAATGTTTCCTCGGCGGAAACTTTTTCCTTGCTGACTTCCTGTTTGAGCCGGTATGAAACGGAGGAGGCATCGGCCATGGGCTGTTTGACCTCAACCTGCTCTACGAGCAGTTCATAGTTGTAACCCCACTGATATTCAAAACCCTCTATTTCATCATAGAAATATTCCGCTTCGCCGCCATCTTTCGATACTAAATAGCACAGCTGAAGGTCGGCGCCCGTACAGGGTACTTTGTAGTGCATGATTTTGAGTTTCATTTCTTTCTCTTTCGATTGTTGCGGAGAAGCGCCCGCACAGGCCGCCAGGGACAGCATTAAAAGCCCGGCACAGGTATAGTTTATAATAGAAAACATGATGCTTTTATTTAGAAAATGTATGGTTTGAGTTTATGAGGTTTATGAGGTTTATGAGGGTTTATTTTATAAACCTTATAAACTTTATAAACCCTCATAAACCTTCATAAACCCTCATAAACCTATTTTATTTCCGCATATACTGCAACGACGCGTCCGGCCGGCCCACGTAGCAGGTTTTGGTAAAACCGTATTTTTTGATCATGGCCAGTGCCTGGTCGGCCTCGGCTTTGTTGGGGAACATGAACATGCGGGAACTGCCGTCGGTGAGCAGATATTGGCTGCCTTCTTTTTTGATGCTGAGTTTGGCGGGGTTGAAGGAGAGGCAATCTTCGCCGGAGAAAGCGCCGGAGGGTGAAGCATTGCCTTTCAGCAGATATTCGAAGGAGGCATCCGGGCGGCCCACGTAACAGGACTTATTCAGGCCGTAGTGTTTAATGATCTTGACGATCTTTTCCGCTTCTGCTTTGTTGGGCGCCGAATACATGGAATGGCTCCCGTCTACTACCAGCCATTTGGCGCCGCTTTGTTTGACAGTGACGTTGTTTGGGTTAAAAGAAATGCAATCTTCTTTACACGGGCCGGGAGTGTACAATTTATTGATGGCCGCTTTATCCTTCGAACTCATCCCGTTGCGTTGTCCGATGGTGGTGGTGGCAGTGCCCGGCGGAATTTTGATGTCAATGGTGTTGTTGCCGTTTTTGGAAAAGGCCGTTTTACCATAGTGCATGATGGAGCCATAATCATACGTTCCAATGTCTGTTCCGTCGGAGATGTGTTTATCGAAATTATGGGACTTCCCATCCTGGATATTTGACCAGTTAATGGTGATGTAGTTGTCGCGGTCTTCGCGGCTTTGTTCGTGCCAAAGGCCTGCCGCGTGCAGGATTTCGTGCGCGATGCTGCCTTTGGAACAGCTGCCGATCACGATATCCTGCCGGCCGCCTTGTTTGCCCACGTAGGAGGCGCAACCACTGCCGCTGATAAATTGAATGTAATCGGCCTGCGTGGTACGGGGCACCAGACACAGGTTTGTGTTGGAAGCGACATGATTGATCGCCCATTCGATATCGGTTTTTTTAGGATGGCCCGAAGAAATGACGTAAGGGATGGTGGCATTGGGCCAACGGTAAGAGGCCCCGTCGATAGCCACGGCTTCCTCGCCTTCGAAACTGACCAGGGGGCCCAGGATGACATCGCCTTCGTAAATCACGAGGTTATCGATCACTTCTACATTGATCCGCTGGGCTTTGGTGCTCATGGGTAATTTGAAGTCGAACTGCCGTTTGATTCCCGTAACACCGGGTTTGTACAATTCCTGGGCCTGAAGACCGGCGCTGGCAAAGATCATGCAGCAAAAAAGGGGCAATAAGACGCTGGGAATGGGCATTTTTTTCATAATGGTTCTCATTTGTATTGTTAAAAAATCGGTTTGTGTCGTAATCCTGTGACAATGGCTCCACATGCATCCGGATTAAAGTCGCCTGGCTGATGATTTTGTCAATTTTGTCTTCCATTAAACACAAACGCCCCTGTCGGTGATCGGAGTCCGGAAACAGGAGCGTTTAAAAAGATCAGGGCTTATGAATCAGCGCTCAAATTTAATAAAAAACCCGGAAAAAGCGCCAATAAAGCAGGAAAACTTAAAAATTTCCCTCCGGTTTGTACATTTGACCCCTCTAAACCCTCTAAACCCTCTAAACCCTTCTAAACCCTTCTAAACCCTTCTAAACCCTTCTAAACCCTCTAAACTCTCATAAACCCTCATAAACCACCTAAACCCGAACTCATGATGCTCAACCAACATACCCAGGCCCTTCGCGTACAGGTGGAAGACGCCGTGAAAGACCTGCATAGCCTGGCGCAGGAAATCGGTCACCGGGAGCTCGCCGCTACGGTGGGCGAGTTGCGCAACCGTATGTCGGAACCGTATATGTTTGTGATCGTGGGGGAGGTAAAGGCCGGTAAAAGCAGTTTTGTAAATGCCCTGCTGGAGGCCGGACGGGAAATTTGCGCCGTGGCGCCTCAACCCATGACCGATACCATCCAGCAGATCCTGTACGGCGACGAGGAGGCAACGGTGGTCGTAAATCCCTACCTGAAAAAAATATTCCTGCCGGTCGATATCCTGCGCGACATTGCCATCGTGGACACCCCCGGCACCAACTCCATCGTGGAACGGCACCAGGAGATCACCGAGGGCTTTATTCCGGCCAGCGACCTGGTGATTTTTGTGTTTGAGGCCAAAAACCCGTACCGGCAATCGGCCTGGGATTTTTTCGACTTTATCCACCGCGACTGGCACAAGAAGATCATTTTCGTGCTGCAACAAAAAGACCTGCTCAGCGCCGAAGACCTGGCCGTCAACGAACGCGGCTTGTTCGATTTTGCCCGGAAAAAGGGTTTACAAGAACCGGCTATCTTCGCCACCAGCGCCAAAGCCGAAATCGAAGGCCGCTTCGATGAAAGCGGCTTTTCCGCGGTGCGCGATTACGTGCGCACCCACGTGACCGGCGGGCGCGGCGCCATGATGAAACTGCAGAATAACCTGACCACCTCAAAAGGTATTCTCGACCGTATCCGCCAGGGCCTCGACCTGCGTGCCGGACAATACCGCGCCGACCAGGCTTTCCGCGCCGACGTGCACCAGACGCTCGACCACCAGGAAGCCAAATCGAACCACCAAAGCGGCGTCCTGATCGAAAACCTGCTGAACGGCTATGACCGCATCACCCGTGAAATCGGCCGGGAACTCGACAATGGCTTGTCCTTCCCTTCCATGCTGCGGCGCTCCATCATGGGTATTTTCAGCAAACAGGGCTCCATCAAAGACTGGCTGGACGAACTGGCCAAAAAACTCGAGACCCACCTGAACGCCGAACTCCGCGCCAAACTCAGCGACGGGGTGGTGGACCTGGCCGACAGCGTGCAACAAATGGCCAAAATGATCGACCTGAAAATCCGAAACAACACCAATACCGCCACGGTCAAAAGCGACTCTTATATTTTTGAAGATATTTCCGACAAACGGGCTACAGTACTGAAGGACCTGCAGGAAGCGTTTGGTCGCTTTTTGTCGCGTTCCGAAAGTTTTACCGACACCCGGCTATTCCCGGAAAACGCCACCGTATCTCCAAACATCGCGGCCGGCAGCGGGGTGGCCGTTATCGGGCTGATCCTCGCCGGCGTCACTAAAACGGCCGTATTCGAT